>NZ_JBFSSD010000016.1:0-92078 GCF_041466145.1 Vibrio sp. 10N.239.312.D08
AACCGAGGTCCACGGATTTGCAATCCGCTGCATAGCCACTCTGCCAAGGCGCCTTTTTTAATTCAACACTTTAGGGACTTAAGTAAGCCGCACCGCTGTGTTCGGGTGCCTACTTTACGGATTGAGGGGAGATAGTCAAACAAAAAAGTGAATTTAAATTCCGTTTGCTGACATTTAAATCAAATTGCTGCATGTTCGATCTCTTTAATCAAAAAACACACAGCAAAATCGAGTTAAACAAGATGTTCTAGCGCTACCACTTCTTCATGAAACGACCGACAAGACTCGGATGATACGCCCAGCAGTGGTCAAACATAGTCATAAGTTGAGGGTTGCCATACTTAGAAAGACTAACCGCATGGAAACGGTTTTTGTGTTCTTTCAACTTTTCAACCTGAGCAATCATTTCGTCTGATTGTTTCGGCGCAATAAAGTCAGAAAGTACGATTAAATCGGCATTCTTGTATTTATCACCAGTCATTAGGTCAATCGACTTCATGAGAACAGGTTCCAAATCCGTACCGCCGTGGAATGAGTAACTTAAGAAGTCGCTCGCTTCACGTAGGCCATCTTGCCTGGTTAACTCATAGGTAATCTGCTCAGAAGAAAAAAGAATCACATAACAGTCTCTCTCTTCTGCAAGAGCAATTTGCATTAAGGCATAAGCCATTGCTTTAGCAGACTGCTCAGGGAAACCACTCATAGAACCCGAAGCGTCCACACAGACGATAAACGGGCCCTTTTCAATATCGATGTTCTTGCTATCTGGTTTTTGCGCCTTCACTTTGCGTAACGTGCGTGATTTACCTTGCGAGCGATAGCTCAGTAAACGCTTGTCGGCCAAGTGCTTGTAAAAGATAACCTCAAGTTCAGGATAAGCTAAGAACATGGTTTCGTTTGGCAGCATCTTGTTAAGGTCATCACTTTCATGAATCCCGACAATATCATCGACCGCTTCATCGCTTTTCTCTTCAACCACCTGCAATTCTTCTACAGGGGCTTTGTGTAGCGAAGGATCATCTTCCTCACCAGCCATACGGCCTAGCTTTTCAGCGATCTCTTGCAAGCCCTTGTGCTTATTCAAGAACTCAGCATGACGTTTCATGATGGTAAGGTCTGTTTTGCTTAATTTGGCAGAAGCCATGTCCCACAAGCGCCCTACACTGCCTTCATCACCCGACTCAGTCACTTTATCCATGTTTTTCATGGTTTCCATGCGCTGATAAAGATCTGCTAAGACTTTTTCTTTGCTTGTTTCAAGTTCAGTTACTTGAGCTTGTTTAATCGCATCTGATAGTGATTGGTACCATTGGTCGCAAAAGTAGTGTGGAAACATCGCGTTATAAACACCCTTGTTGTTCTCCATAAGGCGTCTAGCTTGTAGATAAAACGCTGAGTGCCACTCAAGTTTTTTGATAACACTGTCTATCTCATCAAAGAACTGAGGTTCATCCCAGTAAATCACTTCTTGATAAAGGGCGATTTCCTCTTGGAATCGATCAGTTTCACACACCTTGGTGACGCGTTTTTTTACTTTACCGCGCCATTTGACTAAGTGGTTTTTCACTGATGTTTTCACACCTTTGTTCTCTGCAGCCATCATGACTTGAGAACGAGCGATGAGATCATTCATCGCGGTATCAATGATTCCGGAATCAGCTACCATCAAAGCGAGGTTTAAGCCGTCTGCTCCTAACATATGCTCTCCTCTTACTCGAAGTACTGGCTCATAAACTTAATACGCTGAGCGATCTTGGCACTCTTCACTTTCGTGGTTTCAAGATCTTGCGTTACCGATTGCAAACTTGCTTCCATCGCTTTTGGTAAATCAGGGTCAATATAGTTATGAGGTAATGCATCATGGAATTCAGTACGAACGCGTTTTAACTTGAATTCAGCTTCAGTTAACTGTTCTAAGGCTTTCTCAGCGCCACTCAACCACTTGTTGTACAGTTCTTGGTCTAAACCGTCAGTAGTAACCACACTCACCAATACAGAGCGATTGGCGATGTCTTTAATCACTAATTGGTTTGATGCATCCAAGTCGAGTTTTAAACGGCATAGGTTTTTATTTTCGTTTACGTAACCGTAAATATCACCGTGACCTTCTTTAAGAACACGGTCAAAATCATCTTTGGCGACATACACCCAACGACTATCGCCTTTCTCAGATTCAGAAACCGACATGTTGCTTTGCAGCATAACCAGTTTCACTAGATTGTAAGCACTGCCCACGCTGTACATTTTCGCGTTCTTGATGTCATTCTGGTAAACATCTTTACGCAACAAGCCACTGGTTGACTCCATAGAAAGTGACACCGACAACGTTGATTCAACATCGTCTTGAATCTCTTCTAACTCTTCACGAGACATTTCAATTTGAGCTTTCGACTCTTGTTGATCAAACGCTCGGTTCAATGCAAAGTCTTTCACCACGCTACGAACCACATCACGTGATTCTGGGCTATGCCACAAACAATCTTGCAGAAGCATAATATCCAGCGGGTTCACGCTATCGCGACCACTGAAGAACGCACTCGCTTTCAATAGTTTAACGGCCTTCTTCCAGCGTCTATCTGATACATACAATTCTGACTCTGAAGCAGAGCCTTGCTTCTTAACCGTCTCTTCAAGCATGGTTTTTAGTTCAAACAACTTATCAAACGAATTGTCTGTCAGTTCCAGCTTATCGAGCTCTTTCTGCCATTGATGGTATTCAATGTCCGTAATCGCCAAACCTTTTGGAATTACCGCTTCTTGAGAAGTACCCGTCGTCAGCATCGATTTGAAGTTTTGTTTGTTTTGAATACGGTTCACGAACACGCGTACCAACATACGGTCATAAAGTGCTTCCAAGCCGCTGTCTTCATCTGGAAGTTCGTTGGATGCCGATACTAGTAGACGCATCGGTACACGTTCAATATCACTGCCGTTTTTGAAAGTCTTTTCGTTAACGACAGTAAGTAGCGTGTTTAGGATTGCAGGGCCGGCTTTCCAGATCTCATCGAGGAAGACGACTTGTGCAGTTGGTAGGTAGCCTTCGGTGAGTCTTACGTAACGACCGTTGTCTTTTAATTCTTGGATACTTAGTGGGCCGAACACTTCCTCGGGAGTAGAGAAACGAGTCATCAAATATTCGAAATAGCTGCTGTTATCAAAAGCCTGAATGAGACGTTTCGCGATAAGGCTTTTTGCGATGCCCGGAGGGCCTAATAGAAACACGCTTTCACCAGCCAAAGCAGCCAGTAAACAAAGCTTAATGGTGTCTTCTCTTTCGTAGACACCATCAGACAGAGCATGCGCTAATTTATTGATTCTTTCAGAGAGTAGCGCCTTGTCAGCATGTGAAGAAATAGAAGGGTTCATGCGTTACTCCGAAAATCTTTGAACAGTTGAGAGTGTAGAATTGTTTTTATACATTTGTTAGCGCTTTGTTACAAGTGCATTTTATTATTGAGTTGCATTTATATCAGATGGTTACGTCGGTAATTTTGGCGCAATCATAGATTCCAATTATGAGAGTAACATCACGAACGGCGTGAAACTAAATCTAATACGAAACCTAATTTTTCTTTTATTTTCGACACCATAGACGTTATGGTGGTGCACGTCTTCCGTTATACGAAAAATTGGCAAGGAATGTGGCCAGACTGCATGAGTAAAGTTATCCATAAATGGAAAAGTATTTCTCTCATAGAGGAGAACGTGACGCTCCCTACGAACGTCGTGGTAAAACATACAACAATCAATCACCCTGGCGCGGCAGTTATTCTTCCTATCACTTCGTCTGGAAAAATCATCCTCATTAACCAGTTCCGCCCTTCTCTAAAGAAATGGCTTTTGGAACTACCCGCAGGCACGATGGAAATAGATGAGACACCTCTTCAATGTGCCCAACGCGAACTGGAAGAAGAAACAGGTTACAGTGCAACTTATTTTCAAAGCTTGGGGCAAGTCACCCCTTTGGCTGGCTTCTGTGATGAGATACAACATCTGTTTGTCGCAAAAGACTTAAGCCTCACTACCCGCTTTGAATGCGATGACGATGAAGTAATAGAAGTGATCGAACTGAGTTTAGAAGAACTGCACGATAAAATACGACACGATCAAATCACTGATACCAAAACTATCGCTTGTTTAAGTAAAGCCCAACTATGTGGCCATCTATAGCCAATTATATGGCTACCTAAAGTACTCTAGGAGAGAAACATGGACTTTCGTTCTGATACCGTAACTAAACCTTCGCAAGCTATGCGTGACGCAATGGCAAACGCAGAAGTGGGCGATGATGTTTATGGCGATGACCCAACCGTCAACGAACTAGAACAGTGGGCAGCAAATGAGACAGGCTTTGAAGCGGCAATGTTTACCTCTTCAGGTACACAAGCCAACCTTCTTGGCTTAATGGCGCATTGTGAGCGTGGTGATGAATACCTTTGCGGCCAACAAGCGCACAACTATAAGTACGAAGCTGGCGGCGCTGCGGTACTTGGTTCTATTCAACCTCAACCAATCGAGAACAAACCAGACGGTACTTTAGACTTTAAAAAGCTTGCCGCAGCAATTAAGCCCGATGACAGTCACTTTGCTCGTACCAAGCTTCTTAGTTTAGAAAACACGATCAATGGTAAAGTGCTGCCAATGTCTTACCTAGCGGATGCGCGTGAGTTCGTAAACCAACATGACTTAAAAATGCACCTAGATGGCGCTCGCGTCTATAACGCCGCAGTCGCATTAGATGTGCACATCAAAGAGATCGCACAGCACTTTGACTCTATGACGATTTGCTTATCAAAAGGTTTAGGCGCTCCGATCGGCTCACTACTTCTTGGCAACAAAGAATACATCGCTAAAGCACGTCGACTACGTAAAATGGTCGGCGGCGGTATGCGCCAAGCTGGTATTCTTGCCGCTGCAGGTAAAATGGCTTTAACAGAGAACGTTACTCAACTTAAAGCTGACCACGAGAACGCAAAAAACCTAGCGATTGGGTTAAGCAAGCTAGAAGGTTTTTCTGTTAACCCTGATTTTATTCAAACTAACATTGTATTTGCTAAGTTAGATGAGTCTGTGGATATCAACCGAATCGCACGCGAACTGGGCGAACAAGGCATTACGATGTCACCAGGGAATCCTGTTCGATTTGTTACTCATAGAGATATCAGTTCAGAACACATCGCTACTTTCCTAACTAAGTTGGAAAATGCGCTTTAAGCCATACTAAATGTTCACCCAGAACAAATAAGACTTGAGCTTCCCCTTAGGGGAAGCTTTATAATCATGTTTTTACCGGAGTAAAAACGTGCATTACCCAACCTTCGCTCTAATATTGCTAGCTCTTTCCTCTAACCTTCATGCCTCTGATTTTGGCGACGCTGAACTAGGTAAAGTTAAATCACCAAGCTGCGTTTTTTGTCATAACCCTACCAGTCAATCGACTAATAACTCCTATCCTAAGCTTTCTGGTCAAGATCCAACCTATCTCTTTAATACAATGAAAGCGTATCAAAACGGAGATAGGCAGGGCGATTATGCGGATATGATGCGAGCACAACTGAGTAAGCTTAATGATCAAGACTTGAGAGACATAGCAGCTTTTTACGCTTCACAAGATTAGCGGCTCCCACCTTCATTAGGTCAATCATCAGCTAAATAAACATCACCAAGTCGCCTATACTTCAAGCAAACTCACTGAGCTCATTGAAGGTCGGGATAGATATACCTTTACACGTATCATCCAACCCTTACAATGTGCAGCAAATATATTTATCAAGGTTTATCTCTATGTCTATTCAATGGTTTCCGGGTCACATGCATAAAGCCCGCAAAGAAATCGAAGAAGTTATCCCACAAGTTGATGTGATCATCGAAGTACTGGACGCTCGTATCCCGTTCAGTAGTGAAAACCCAATGATCTCTTCACTGCGCGGCGATAAGCCTTGTGTAAAAGTGCTGAACAAGCGTGACCTTGCAGATCCTGAACTGACTCAACGTTGGATTGAGCACTTCGAGAAGGAGCAAGGCGTTAAAGCGATTGCGATTACGACTAGCGTAAAAGAAGAAGTTAACCACGTTATGGAGCTGGTACGTAAACTGGCACCGCACCGTGAACAGATGGGCAAAAACATTCGTACAATGATCATGGGCATCCCGAACGTGGGTAAATCGACCATCATCAACTGCTTGGCTGGACGTACGATTGCGGTTACTGGTAACCAACCTGCGGTAACTCGTCGTCAACAACGTATCAACCTGCAGAATGGCGTGATCCTTTCAGACACTCCAGGAATCCTTTGGCCTAAAGTAGAAAACCCACACAGTGGCTTCCGCTTGGCTGCAACAGGTGCTGTAAAAGATACAGCAATGGAATAC
This sequence comes from Vibrio sp. 10N.239.312.D08, assembly GCF_041466145.1. Classification (NCBI taxonomy): domain Bacteria; kingdom Pseudomonadati; phylum Pseudomonadota; class Gammaproteobacteria; order Vibrionales; family Vibrionaceae; genus Vibrio; species Vibrio sp. 10N.239.312.D08. The sequence continues at coordinate 6,373 of NZ_JBFSSD010000016.1, forward strand.
GATGAAGTGGCATTCTACACAGTAGAATACCTAGCAAAGCAGTACCCTAACCTTTTGCAAGAGCGTTACCAAATTGAAGAGCTGCCAGAGTCTGACATCGAACTGATGGAAGCGATTGGCCGTAAGCGTGGTGCACTTCGTGCCGGTGGTCATATCGACATTCACAAATGTTCAGAAATCCTGCTTCACGAATTGCGTAATGGCACTTTAGGTAAGGTAACGCTTGAGTTGCCAGAAATGATCACACAAGAGCTGATCGAAGTTGAAGAAGCGGCTGCGCTGAAAGCGGAACAACAGATTAAGAAAAAAGAAGAGCGTCGTAAGCGTTACCTGAAGAACAAGCGTTAATCGCGATTAGTTTTTATAATCTGCTTTAATTTCTGTTTACCACTCTTACACCAGCCTCTAGATATTCACGCTCTATCGATAATAGAGCGTGAATATTGCCCGCTACCGTTTGTTGATCTAGCTAACATACTGACAAATCTATAGAAATGGTTGTTTACAATCCCAAAGACTGTGACATACTACGCAAATTATTGTGTATCAATCTCGGCTAATTTCTCAATGCGCTCTTATTCTGGGTTCAAGAATCAAAGATTTAAAACCTATTTCGATAATGAAATTTATTTGCCGTACATAAATTTCATCTACATCCCTATCTCAATATTCTGTGCTTTTATCGTCACCGACTACATCCACTTTGGTAGCGAGTGCATTACGCCTATCATTTTCCGAGTCATACTTTTTTTATTGATGATGGCCGCCGCCAGATACTGTATTACAAACAAACCCAACGTTTTGAAACTCGTAGAAAGTGCCTTCCTTGTAATTAGCTCACTTTTCTTGGTCTATATCGGTCGACTAGCCATCGAGCTGAACAACTTCGATTACCAAGGTGGCATCATTTTAGTGATGATCTACATTGGTACGTTTTCAAGATTGTCAGCCAGATACAGTATATCTACGCTGTCGTTTATCTTTTTGGCTTATCTCATCGGCCTTGCGCCACTGCTTTATGAAGCGGAGCCAGAGCATGAAATAGAAACAATTTCCGTTTATATCTCGGCTTACATCCTAATCTCAGCGGCCTGTGTTAGACGTGACCTGGAAGTACACAAACGTTTCGCTCAATCCGAGCAACTCCGCAAACAAGCGATTCAGCTTCGCAAGCAATCTAATATGTTCGAGGCCCTTTCCTATCAAGACGCACTAACGGGCTGTTACAACCGCCTTTATCTTCATCAGGTGATAGAACCGAGCATAGACCGTCAGCGATCCATTACATCGCTCATGATAGATATTGATTATTTCAAATCGATTAACGACACCTACGGCCATCAAATGGGTGACATGGTGATTAAAGAACTGGCCGATGAGATTCAAAAACGACTACCGACTAGCAGTAACTGCTTTCGATACGGCGGTGAAGAGTTTTTGGTGCTGGTCCAAGGAGAAACCGAGGCTTCAATTGAATCGCTGGTTAATGCCCTTTTAGAATCCCCTACTCGCCTTAGATTAGAAGTAACAATTTCAATCGGTGTGAAACATGCCCATCAAGCCCTTGGTTCTGTCGAGCAGCTTATCGACGACGCTGACCAAGCACTCTACATTTCGAAAAAAGGCGGTAGGAATAAGATCACATGGTGTGATTAATCGCCCAATATTTCACGCATCTTTGCGAATCATTAAAACGACCACTAATTCAATCAAAAAAGCCCCGAGCAACTTAATACTCGGGGCTTTTGTCTTTGTTCTTCTGCTTTAAAATAGCTTCGTTAAGAACCTGCTACTCAGCAAAAAAACAGTATTCAACAAGAATCGACTAAGAATACACAACGCTCGCTGTTTTCTGTTCAAGTTCAACGGGAGAGCTCCAAGAAATCACTTTTTCATTCACTTGGCTGCCACATGGTGCGTTCCAAACTTGCTCTAGTTCTTCTTTGCCACCAATCGCCTGATAAAAAGCAATCGCTTGGTGGTTCTCAGACATCACCTCTAGGTAAAGCCCTGAGTCCGAATAGTATTGCTGCAACCACTTCGACAATTCAGACAACAGACGCTTGCCTACACCTCGTCCACGATAATTATTATCTACATGTAACGCATCGATGAACGTACCACGCTCAAAGTTGTGATTACCGAACGCGCAGACAAAACCAACCAGTAAACCGCCTTCCTCAAGCAATAAAACATGTTGGTTGAAAGGAGGATTAATCAAACGAGTCTGCCAAATAACAGATCTGTCCTCCAAAACATCATGTTCTAGGTAATCATCAGCAAGAATGCCACGGTAATATAGCTTCCAGCTATCCGCGTGTAATTGGGCAATCCGCTCATAATCTTTATATTCAGCTACCTTAATTTCCATTTATTAGCCCTTAGTACTTCCATTTATGACTTGCTACTACATTTCACACTACCTTTATACAATATTTAAGCAAAACATACTAATACACGTTTACACTTTCAATATTGACTTACACGTGTACGCTGATATTCTAGCGCACAGATGTAAGCCCAATGGAAATTTGCTAATGAATAGTGCCGACAAACAATCTACAAAAAAGCCGCCATTAATCTGGCTCAATATTTTTGTGTTCTCTTTTAGTATGCTGCTTGCTGTTGTAGCGGCTCCCGTTTATGGCTACTTTTTTGGCTATGGCATGGAGCACTGGATATGGCTAGCAATCTGCTTTACGTTCTGTAACCTTTCAATCACGACAGGTTATCACCGCTTATGGTCACATAAAGCGTTTGAAGCGCATTCAAGCCTAAGATTCCTGTTTGCATTAGGTGGTGCATTTGCCCTGCAGAACAGCGCGCTACACTGGTCTTCTGATCACCGTGTTCACCACAAGCATGTCGATAACAACGACAAAGACCCATACTCTGCAAAACGTGGATTTTGGTACTCACACATTGGCTGGATGATTCGTAATTACAGCACCTCAATGTACGAAAACTACGAAAACTGCCGTGACCTTAAAAAAGATAAGATTGTTATGTGGCAGCACAAGCACTATGTTCTGTTAGCATTACTAATGAATTTCGGTGTTCCTATCGCTTTAGGCGTGATTTACGGTGACGTGATTGGCATGTTGTTAATCGTAGGTGCAGTTCGTTTGGTACTTAACCACCACACAACATTCTTTATTAACTCTCTTGCTCACATCTGGGGTAGCCAACCTTTTACTGACAAAAACACAGCGCGTGATAACGGTGTGTTAGCAGTACTCACTTTCGGCGAAGGCTACCACAACTTCCACCACATCTTTGAGAACGACTACCGTAACGGCATCTACTGGTGGCAATACGATCCAACAAAATGGTTGATTAAGAGTGCTTCGTTGATGGGACTGGCAAGTAAGCTTAAGAAAACCCCTCAAGCTCGTATTGAGAAAGCTGAAGCGTCAATGTTACTTAAACGCACCCAGCAAAAAATCATGCATCGTGCCGACAAGCAACAAATCGCAGAGAAGCTTCAACAAGAGTTTGATGCTCTAGTATCAAACATGAACGAATATTACGAAGTTAAAAAACAGCTACTTGAAAGCAAGCGCGAAGACGTTGTGAAGAAGTACGAACACTCTGTTCTTAAGGTTCGTTATCAGCAAATCAAAATGAATTTCGAACAACAGAAGAAAAATTGGGCAATGACGGTTGAGCAATACGCTTAAGCTAAAACAGTACGCTTAACACCCCAGTAACAACACAGTTTGATTCTTATTCAAAAGCCCTCATATTGCTATGAGGGCTTTTTTTAATAAGCATAACCTACTCGGCTCTGGCCCTATGCTCTCGAGTTTGAATTGTGGATGGTAAGAACCATAGTTATTGGATTTCAGAACTCTTTCTTCATTCTAAATTTATACTTATATTACTTAAACTTACCGAGTTTAAAGCGAAGGAATTGAAAATGAGCAAACTGACTATTATTGCAACGATCGTCTCTAAAGAAGACAAAACTGAGCTTGTAAAAGCTGAGATGATTAAATTGATCGATAAAACCCGTGTTGAAGACGGCTGTATTAACTACGATCTGCACCAAGATAACAGTAACCCTGCTCACTTCGTTTTTCATGAGAACTGGGAGTCTGAAGTTCATCTAGAGAAACACTTAGCGAGCCAACACATCGCTGACTACATGGCTGCGACTGAAGGTTGTATTGAAGCCTTTGTGCTTAATAAAATGACGCACATTGCCTAACCAGTCACTCAGTACTAATTCAATAAAAAGCCCTGCTCTGATCGCAGGGTTTGTCTTTTCTACAAGCTTATATCTGCTCATTCTAATAATGAAAAAACCCGCCAGAGTAGCGGGTATGGTCAATAATCATGACTGTCAAAGACAGATAGGTAACAACCATCAATCCAATATTGAGTACCACTTTACAGTGGCACTCTGACATTTCTTTTGCTGATCGCTAGCACGGGGGCACTAGTTAAAAGCACGAGCCAAAATGCCATTCCCTTGATATTGGTAAACACTTGAATTACTACTTACAAAGACCGATTCTCCGGGCTTAAGAGAAACTGACCGCCCTTCTGAAGTGACGGTCGCCTCTCCTTCCACACAGAACAAGATCTCCGCGCTACGTAGATACTGTGACTTGCTCTCATCAGTCGCAGACAAGATATCAAAGCCAAAGTCATCCACTGGAATCGGATAACTCATCTTGCCCTCTTTCAATACAGGCTTAAGGCGGATATCTTCTGGCTTAATCGGCTCAAAGATTGTGTTGTCGATAAGCTCAGGGACATCGATATATTTGGGAGTGAGACCGGCACGCAGCACATTGTCTGAGTTTGCCATAATCTCTAAACCCGTACCTTGAACATAAGCATGTGGGGTTTCTGCGAACAGGAACATCGCTTCACCGGGCGCCAGCTCAACCGTGTTAAGCATTAATGGCGCAAATAAGCCAATATCACCTGGATAATGCTGTTTGAATTCGATGCTGTATTGAAGAGCTTCACGCCCCATGACCGTTTTGGCTGGTCGCGCATGTGCAGCATAAAGCTCATTAAGCGCAGACGCTTTGCGGTCACCTTCAAGAGACATAATGGCGCTAAAGAACGACTTCAAAGAATCACTGTCGGCATTGGCTTTTAGTACATTAAGCTCAATCGCTAACGAAGGAATATCCGCTTCTTCGAACAAGGCAATAATGTCGTCGATTGGACGAAAGCCATTCATCGCTTTGTAGAAGGTCAACGCATAAACCAACTCAGGTTTATGGTTTGGATCTTTGTAGTTGCGATTAGACGCATTCAAAGGGATACCAAGTGCATTCTCACGCTCAAAACCTAATTCTGATTTTCGCTTGTTCGGGTGAACCTGAATCGATAACGGTGTTTCAGCGGCCAACACCTTAAACAAGAAAGGCAATTCACCGAAACGAGCCGCCGTGTATCCGCCTAAGACATCGATTTTGTTTTCATCAATCATGTGAGAAAGCGATTCACCGGTATCGCCTACCTTTGAACAACCATTTGGATGAGCACCCATCCAAATTTCTGCTTGAGGTTCCTGGTTTGGGTTCACAATACCAAACAATTGGTTAATGGAGTCTTTGCTTCCCCATGCGTAGTTTTGAATAACGTTGTCGAGTTTAAATAGAGACATAATTACTTCTCATTAAAAATCTGGCTACCAAGCTTGAGCGTGGCGGCGATATTACGGGCAGTGCGAGTCAGGTTTTGATTCGCTTCTGATAAAACTTGGTCTAAAGACTGAGGTGAACGTACGGTTCCAAATAAGCTAGACATTGAGCCGTAAAGTTTTTCAACGTCTTGCCCCAAAGAGCCCGCAATTCCAATGGTTGGAATACTCAACTTTTGAGCTCGCTGAGCGATGCCGAAAGGTGTTTTACCTTGCAGGGTTTGGTTGTCCATCTGCCCCTCTCCGGTCACGACCAGTGAAGCACCTTCAAGAACCTTATCTGCATCCAAGGCATCTAATACCACCTCAATACCCGCTTTAATTTGGATATTGAATGCAAGACTTAACCCCAGAGGTGTACCACCAGCAGCACCAAATCCAGCTGTGTCGCGATGATTAGTACCCGTATGTGCTTGAGCGATATCGGCAAAGTGCCCGATCGCAGTATCAAGTTGTTCAACTTGAGCTTTTGATGCGCCTTTTTGCGGACCAAACACAGTACTGGCTCCGCTTTCGCCACATAATGGATTATTCACATCACACGCGACCACGAACGTCACTTCTTTGCATCTAGGGTGCAGTCCTTCAAGATCGATGCTTGCTAACCGGCTTAATTCGGCGCCGCCACCAGATAGCTCGTTGCCTTGCTTGTCTAATAACTTGCCTCCCAACGCTTGTAAGATGCCAGCACCTGCATCATTGGTTGCGCTGCCGCCCAAACCAATAATGATTTGTTCAACACCTTGATCTAGTACATCTTTGATCAATAGCCCAGTACCAAACGAAGATGCGGTTAACGGTGCTCTTTCTTCTACGGTTAATAGGTCTAAACCCGATGCTTGAGCAAATTCCACCAAGGCAGTTTTTACGTTGGCGCCATCAACAGTCTGTTCCAACGAAGCCCAATAAGCCGTACATTCACGCCCGATTGGATCCGTCGTGTGCAGCCGTTGCTTCTTACCATTGAGCGCCTCTAGCAACACGTCTACCGTGCCTTCTCCGCCATCGGCGAGTGGCATTTTCACAAGCTCTGCGTAAGGGAAAACATCGGCAAATCCACGCTCAATGCAAGACGCAACTTGATGAGCGTCGAGTGATTCTTTAAATGAATCAGGGGCAATTACAATTTTCATTGTCGTTCACCATTCCCGCCCACCAAGGTGAGCGGGTTATCGAAATTAGAATTTGATTTGGAATGTTTTTGCTTGGCAAGGTGCTATCTGGCCGAACTCTTCAGATGCTACATCACCTTCGCGTACGCGCTCGTCCATGCTTGTCTCTTTCCAGCTTGAAACCGCTTGAGTAAAAGAGATTGAATCCGATACTGAACCCGATTCTGCCGGGTTGTAGACACGCATGATCAGTGCATCTTCGTCTTCCGCTTTCTTCAGCACACTCAACACCGCGCCTGATTGTTGCTTAGACAGAAGGCTAAAACTCATAGGTAGGTTCTGCTCACCCACGTTGAGCTTCATCGCGTTGTAAGGGATCTTGTTGTAGCATTCGATTTGAGTGACATTGTCACGTGCTTGCGCCATGATGTTCGCGTCAATATGGTTACCAGAGAAACCGCACAACGTGAAGTCACACACTAACTTACCGCGCACTTGCGAATCTGGTGTCGGAATCTTGATGCCTGATGGACGGCCTGGGCGAAGCAATAGCTCTTCTTTACCCAACACGCCGATACCACGGAACAGTGTCAGTGCGAAGGTATCTCGGTTTTCGTCACCTTGAGATGCAATCACCTCAAATTCACGTAGACCATTCGACATGATCGCCATGCCCGCTTTGCCGTTTTCTAATGCAGCGAAGTTCATCAGTTGGTAAACCGGAACCGGTGCTTCTTTCCACTTCTCTTCTTCCCAAACCGCCATAGCAGGGTCATTGGTTGGTCGAGTAATACAACCGAACTGGTTGTCTGCAACCACAGTTTCAGAAACGAATGGCGTTGGTACTAAGACACGTACACGGTGGTCGTCGGCTTGGTTGTCTAGTTCCATACGTACTTCAATGCGGCGAGAACCTTGCTTCAATACCACTTGGCATTGCGCTTCAACGAATCCGTTTTGACCCGTGCGTTCTTCACGCTCTGCAAGGTTTGCAGGTACGTTCATTCGGAAAGCGATGTTCGCTACCGATTGGAAGCCTTGGTGGTCAATCGATGTTTCGACTGGGAACTCGTCTGAATACAGTAACCATTCTTGACGAGATGGAGAGTAATCGTACTCATCACCGTCATCAGAACCGTCTTCCAAACGAAGTACTTGGTCGAATACTTGCTCTGTCTCTTTATCGAAAATAGTCAGAGTACCGTTGTCGTTTACATTGATTCGGTAGTACTCGTTCTCTAGTAAGTAGTCTTTTTGTTCTGCAACTTTTACTGCACCCTTCTCGTTACCTTGGATGTGTAACGTGGTGAAGCCCATCGCTGGCACAATGCGTTTGATTTGAATATCAAACTCCATGAACGGGTCGTAGTTACCGTAGTGAACGATTTGACGGTCTACTTTACCCGGGTCAATTTGGCGCTTGTCTTGGATGAAGTACTCAACTGGGTTTTCGTTTTCATCAAAGATAGAGAACTCTTGAGCACGGATAGTGATAGTGGTGTTAACCACTTCTTCACGCTCGTATGGAGAAAGGTTGAACATCGCCAGTTTGTCGCAACCTTCGCGATCTGGCATGTGGTCAACAATCTTACGCTTGTAGAAGTGAATCAGGTTGGTCGCCATGTCGTCAGCAAGGATGTAACGGTTTAAGATTTCAGCGTGTACCTTGTCTGAACAACAGCAACCAATAGAGTCATGAGCGTGGTTCTTCATGCTCTCTTTCCACATTTTCTCAATCAAACCGTGGTGGTATTCAAAACCTAATGTCCAAGCGATAGACGCTAGCGGTTCTAAGATGTTTACAATCTTGTTTTCGATTTCTGCGTGGATCAGTTTGATGTCCATACGCGTAGAAGAGATCGTACGGTGAACACGCATGTATTTACCGTCGTTGAACTCGCCTTTGATTGTGTCGAGTTGGTCGCGCGCCGCTTCTACTTTCTCGAACACTTCTTCGTAACGGCTCATTGAGAATTCACGATCTGGGTAGATTTCGCGAAGCTTGTCCATTACTTCAAAGATGTCTTTTTGAATCGGCATTTGGTCGTGGCCGTTCGGTAGCAAGATATCTTTAGTCACCGATGGCTTTTCTAGCACTGGGAAGTACTTATCTAAACGAGCACGCAAGCCTTCTTCGTCTTGTGGAAGGTATTTACCAATCGCGTAACCCAGCGGAAGCACTTGTGCCACCACTTCACTGCCGTCATTAGACTGCCATAAGAATTCTGTTTTGTCGGTGCCATGACGCTCTGAACAACCACGCCAGAACATTGCACGCGTGATGTCGAAGCCGTTGTAGATCATTGGCAGCTGTGAGCTCATGCTGAATGAATCTGGTAGGTAACCAATCTTCATTGCATCGCCAAACTTCATACAGTCACGAATACCATACATCATGTTGCGTACAATTGACTCACCAGAAACTTGCATTGTGTCGGTTTGAGAATACCAAGGGCCAATAATTAACTTGCTCGCTTCAACCAATGCTTTTACGCGCTCTGTGTTTTCTGGTTTGATTGCGAAGTAGTCTTCTAAAACGGCGGTTTGACCATCTAGAACGTAGTATTTGTATTCTGGATCGCTCTCCAGACGGTTCATGATTTCTTCCATGTTGTTCACAAGAAGAATACGAGACTCTTCTGTTGTGAAATACCATTCACGATCCCAGTGCATGTGAGGAGTAATATGTACGCGTGATGTAGTCATAATCATTTACCTAAATGTGTCGCTTCGAGTAAAACTAAAGTTCGAACCCAAATACGACTAAATTAAATTTTTTCAAGGGGTTAAAATTGGCTGCCACTAAATTTAGGGTGCAGAAAACCACGCCCAGAATCTGTGTGAATAAAACCGTTAGGAGCACAGGTATTTAGGGCAGCCAGTTGTTTGTTATTTTTTATATATTGATTTCGCAGTGAGTTAGGAGCTAGCTCAAAATTCAGTTAGTTCTGTGTTGCAGTACTTGCTTCAAACTTACCCTTTTTTACAGCGTGACCACGCCACATCAGAAGAGTAACAGTTGAAATCACTGTGCCGACAATCGCAGCACCGAACCAGATTGCAGCAGCAGAGAATGCGCCCAAACCTGAATCGTGTAACAAGAAGATAGAGAAGATACCTGCACCCGGAGTCGATAGACCAATACCTGCCGCGCCAACCATCGCACCTGTAACCACTGATCCTAGTAAGAATGAGCCGATTACACGGATTGGATCTTCAATCGCCATTGGGATTGCACCTTCGGTAATACCCGCAAGGCCAAGTAGCCATGTCGATTTACCGGTTTCAATCTCAAAGTCTTTGAATAGGCGTGGAGCAATCATGGTTGAAGCCGTTACAGTGAACGCCGATACCATTTTTACTGAACCAAAGATTGCGTAAGGGCCATAAACACCGTTCGCCATTGCACCTAAACAGAATGCGTAAGCGGCTTTGTTTACCGGACCACCTAAGTCGAATGATACAAACAGACCAAGAATCGCACCCAATAACAGCGCATTGGTGCCTGACATACCGTTCAACCAATCCGTTAGACCTTGGTTTAGGAACGCTACAGGTTTACCGATAACAAATAGCATCAAGCTACCCGCTACCAAAGTACCAATCACAGGGTAAAGGTAGAAAGTAAGGAATCCGTTAAACGCAGGACCTAAGCGAACATGCTCTTTTACCCAACGCATCACATAACCAGCAATCAAACCACCAACAACACCGCCTAGGAAACCAGAGCCAATGATGTTTGCTGCAATACCTGCGGCAAAACCAGGGCCAAGTGCGGGCTTGTCTGCTAGTGAATAAGCTGTGTAAGCCGCCAGTACTGGCACCATCAATGTACCCAGTAGGCCGCCACCTAGTTTGCGATACATCCATAGCCAAGAATCTTTTGTTGCGTAAAGATCTTGCAGGTCAAAAATTTGTGCGATAAGAACAGCAACCGCAAGAACAGTACCACCAGCAACGATCAGAGGAACTGCGTAAGAAATACCAGAAAGCAGTGCTTGTTTAAGCTCAGTTTTCAGTGGCAACTTTTTAGGCTTGTTGTCAGTAGCCACTGTGCGTTCTGCACCATTACCTTTTTTCGACTCTTCAATCGCTTCATTAAGAATGCGCTCACCGTGTTTAATCGGTTCTGCAACTGGTGTTTCAACACGAGGAATGCCGTTAAAGCGCTCAGATTCTTTAATCGCAACTTCAGCAGCAAAAACACACGCCACAGCATTGTTAAGTTGTTCCGCAGTTAAGCGATCTTCAATACCGTTTGCGCCCTGCTTTTCAACATGAACCTTGTAGCCAAGCTTTTTTCCCGCTTTTTCTAGGTACTCAGCCGCCATATAGGTGTGAGCAATGCCTGCTGGGCAAGCAGTAACACATACAATTGTCGGCGCATTTGTATCTAAGTTGTCTTGTTTTTCTTCTTGTTGATTGTCGCCATCAAGAAGCGCAAAGATTTCTTCAGCGGTTGTCGCTTTTAATACAGCTTCGCGAACATCGTCATCAACCAATGTAGTTGTCAATGCAGTAAGCAGATGCATGTGGGTAGAACCCGCTTCTGCATTTGGAATCGCAATTAGGAAGATAAGATTTACATCTTCGTCTTCATCCAAGCCTTTCCATTTCATGTCTTCTTTAAGCGTTGCTACAGCGAAGCCAGCTTCTTTAACCGCGTCAGTCTTGCCATGCGGTACTGCTAAGCCTTCGCCAAGCGCTGTCGGGCCTTGCTCTTCACGAGCAAATACTGCATCAAGGTACTCTTGCTTGTTATGCAGTTTGCCTTGCTGATCCAGTTGGTCAGCAAGTGCGTAAATCGCTTCTTCTCGACTGCTAAACGTAGTTTGCAGATTTACGAGCGACTTATTCGTTAGAGTAGTAAGTTTCATAACCTTTGTCCCATAGTCACGGATTAGTACGACAGTCGTCCCTGTCGACGAGAAGAATAATACAACTTCAAGACATTTAATCCGTGATCACGATCTCATCAATACATATTTGTATTTAATTTGTATTTAAATCGTATTGGTAAATCCTTTAAGAAAGCTTGTTATGTATCGTTTAATTTGTATTATATGTACTACAAAACGCCGATACGACGCTCACACTAACCTTTAAAGCAAGGCTTATATAGAGCAAATTTACGTATTTAAGGTACAGGTTGTTAATCAAAGTCTAGTTGTCCTAGCGCACAAATGAGGCAAAAATGGCAAGACTCCCTATGTATCGCCAAATCGCCGATGCAATAAGAGAAAAGATCAGTTCTGGAGAATACAAAGTTGGTGAAGCACTCCCAACAGAAGCGCAATTGCGTGAAGTATTCTCGGTAAGCCGTGTAACGGTTAGGCAAGCACTGAAACTACTGATCGAAAACGATGAGCTTGAAAGCGTTCAAGGCAGCGGTACTTACGTCAAAGAGAACAAGATCAATTACGACATCTACAAACAGTCGAGCTTTCAAGAAAAGTGGGCGCATTTGGATGTGGTTACACACAGTGATGTTCTAGCCTTTGAAATGAAGCCCTGTTCTTTGGCGATGTCTGAACATCTAGATATTAAAGAAGGCGAATTAGTTTTCTACGTAAAGCGTGTTCGCTTCATAGACAACAATCCAATCACGGTTGAAGAAACTTGGTTACCTGTTGCCCTATTCCCAGATCTCACCTATCAAGTGATGCAGACATCAAAGTACGACTTTATTGAGAACACCAAAGGCATGGTGATTGATAGAAGTGAGCAAGAACTGGTGCCGATTCTTCCGCCTGAAGACGTTGCTAAACAGTTAGGGATTGACCCAACTCAGCCTATCATTGAAAAACGTACTCGAGGTTACCTCGCCAATAACACAGTGTTCGAGTACAGCCGTAACTACTTCACATCTAACGATTACCGATTTACTTTGGTCGCAAGACGCCAGAGATAATACTCATCAGCAAGTTTCTATAACAGTAGATGACCAACACAGAGAGCGCCTTGTTCTCTGTGTTTCTGTGCTGTTAGTTCAATAGTAAACCCAACTTTCCCTCCCAAATATTCCTAAATCAATATCAAGCAACCTCACGAAAGATCATTCATATTCATTTAAATACTGTTCGCGCGCTTTGACCATAAACTAAGCGCCAAATTACAAGAACAACAGTCGACAGGAATGTAGATGAATACCAAACAACTTGAGGACGCTGTAAGTGAAGTGAGCTTATTCAATCAGCACCTCCACTTAATCCAATCCGTGCATACCATTCCGACCCCAAAAATGAATTGGGAGTCGATTGCGATGGAGCCTGCGCCGACAATACCAACGGTTCGATTCGATCACTGTCTACTCATCAGACTAACACTTAGTTCGTCGTGTTAAATCACTTTATATACAAAACCATTATGTCGAAACACACTATCTCACGAACATCGCACCCATTAGCAAATACAATTTCATACACACGATTCCTACCAAAGCTACCTTTAGTTCTAATCGCTTTCTCTATGCCCCTATTCGCAGAAGAAGTTGAAGAAGTGGTACTCGAGGACGAAGTCGTATTAAATGAAGGTTCTGAGTTAAACGAAGAAGCTGAAGAATCGCCTTATTATAACTTGTGTTTTAGCGCTTACTTATGGGAAGTAAGTAGGCGTTAAACATAAGTAATCTTTAAATGTAAGTAAGCTTAAAAGCTAAGATTCTCACCTCTTTACTCCGATAAACACCCACTTCGTTACACGTTTCCTTCCAAAGTACAAAAAATACTCGCGATTTATAAAATAACACCACCATATGCAAATAGAACAATCAAAGGTGATCCAAGTTATATTCTGACAAGCCACAAAATTTGTTTATTAACATCTAAACAACAGTAGTTATTCACAATTTACAACCACAATTAACATCGAAAAAATGTTTGTCTTAGATCATATCAACCTCAACTATGCCTCGTGCCACAGTGCAGTTTTCTGTACATTCATTGTCATATTCTGAAACACTTTCTTATATTTTTTAAACTTTGTGGAGATTTCTATGTTAGAGCTCTTGATCGGATTAGTGATTACTATTGCTGTTGGTTACTTTATTGTAAAAGGCTATAAAGCGGCGGGTGTATTACTAACTGCTGGCCTTGCCCTACTTCTTATCACCGGCCTTATTGGTCACACAGTCTTACCAGCTAAGGTAGCTTCAACAGGTAACATGGTTACCGACTCACTAGAATTTGTTAAATACATGCTTCAGTACCGCGGGGGCGGCCTAGGCATGCAAATCATGCTTCTTTGTGGTTTTGCTTCTTACATGACGCACATTGGTGCTAACAACGTGGTAGTGAAACAGTTCTCTAAACCGCTTGCTGCGATCAAATCTCCCTATGTACTTCTTGTTGCGGCTTACATCGTAGCGTGTCTGATGTCTCTAGCAGTAAGTTCTGCAACGGGTCTTGGTGTGCTATTGATGGCAACCCTATTCCCAATGATGACGGCAATGGGTATTTCTCGCCCAGCGGCAGTTGCAGTTTGTGCGTCACCTGCAGCCATCATTCTTTCACCAACGTCTGGTGATGTGGTTATCGCGGCAGAAAAATCAGGCATGTCTCTTGATGTGTTTGCTGTTCAAACGGTACTGCCTGTTTCTATCTGTGCGATCATCGTGATGGCGGGTGCGGCTTTCTTCTGGAACAAATACCTAGATAAGAAAGAAAACACACCAATGGAAAAAGTAGACGTTTCTGAAATCGAAACAACGGCGCCGGCTTTCTACGCTGCACTTCCATTCCTACCTATCATCGGCGTTTTCCTATTCAACGGTCGTACGATTCCAGGGCTTTCACTTGATATCTACACTATTGTGGTAGGTTCTATCTTCGTAGGCGCAGTTATCGATTACGTTGTTAAGAAGTTTGACGGCGAGAAAACACTAGAAGATCTAGACTCTTGCTACCAAGGCATGGCTGACGCGTTCAAAGGCGTGGTAATGCTGTTGGTTGCGGCGGGCGTATTTGCTCAAGGTCTAATGTCTATCGGTGCAATTGATAACCTAATCGGTCTTGCCGAATCTGCAGGCGCAGGCGGCATCGCATTGATGCTTATCCTCACAGGTCTAACGGTTGCTGCGGCAATTGCGACAGGTTCAGGTAATGCACCTTTCTATGCATTCGTAGAACTGGCTCCATCATTAGCGGCGAAAATGGGCTTGAACCCAGCGTTCCTAATCATCCCAATGCTTCAAGCATCGAACCTAGGTCGTACAATTTCACCAGTATCTGGCGTAATCGTAGCGACTTCTGGTATGGGTAAAATCAGCCCATTTGAAGTCGTAAAACGTACGTCTGTACCCGTAATCTGTGGTCTTATTACGGTTATCTTCGGTACGCTTGTATTGGTTCCAATGTCGGCGTAAGCCTTAAGTTTCTAATCTCAAAGAACGAAGAACAAACGAACACCAATACTGAATATAAAATGCGTAAACAAAAAGGCGCTGAACTTAATAAGTTCAGCGCCTTTTTTAATGTCACTTTCTCAACATCGTTAAAACTATCGAGACATGTACAAAATGTATAAACAGTCAGGCTTGAAATAGTGTTATCTCAAAGGAACAAGCCCTACTTCATTTCACCATAGCGTTCTAGATACAGAACCGTTGCAGCGGTACGGGAAGGCACTTGCAGCTTTTTCAACAAGCTTTTCATATGTACCTTAACTGTCGATTCAGAAATAAACAGGTGATCGGCGATCTGCTTATTACGGTAACCTTTCGCGACTTCTTGAAGGATCTGCATTTCACGTTCAGTCAGTTGTTCGAAGATATCATTGCGGCTTCCAGCATCATTTAGGTAACGAGCAACCACACTGCTGTAAGCCTTGTCACCGCTGTGTGCTTGCTTAAGCAGTTCAATTAACTCATCGGGTTCAGTGTCTTTCAACAAGTAGCCATCAGCGCCTGCTTTTACAATCGCTTCAATGTCTGCAGGGCTATCAGAAACCGTTAGAATAACAATGTTTGCGCTAGAACCGTCAGTGCGAAGTGCTTTCAAGGTATCTAAACCAGACATGCCCTTCATATTGAGATCCAAAAGGATCAAATCAGGTTCTTCTTCATGAGCAAGAGCAACCGCTTCAGTGCCGTTACTTGCTTCTGCAATCACTTCGAATTCGTCTTCAAAGCTCAGTAATTGGCTTATACCTCTGCGCATCAATGGATGATCATCAACCAGCATTACTTTACAAATCGTCAACTTTAACTTCCTTCAAACTTTTATATTTCAATATGACTGTACAGCCTTCACCTTGCGCCGCTTCAATCGTCAAGTCGCCATTCAGTCTTACCGCACGCTCATGCATAATGCTCATCCCGTAGTGGTTCATCTTAGAACTACTTGAGTCAAAGCCATCTCCATTATCTTTTATCACGACTAATACTTCACCGTCCTCATCGATACAGCATACATCTATCAAGTCGGCATTGGCGTGTTTTATTGCATTTATTGTTGCTTCACGAATCAATTGAAGCAAGTGAACCTGACTATGCGCATCAAGCTCGATCGATGAGAGATTATTAGTGAGGTTAATCTTCGCATCGGTTCTCTCGCTGAGCGCCTCAAGCATGGTACTTAAGGCGTCTCCAAAGTTGCCCTCTTTAATGGTCAACCTAAATGTGGTGAGTAGCTCTCTTAACTGGGTATAAGCGTCGGCTAAGCCGTTTCCGATCTCAGACGCGATTTGTTCAGATTGCTCTCGGTGCTGTTGCTCTGGCAGTTTGCCAATCACACGCTTTAATAGTGTAACTTGAATTTTCAAGTACGACAGTGATTGAGCCAATGAATCGTGGAGTTCACGTGCAATCGTGGCACGCTCTTCCATGATAATAAGCTGTTCAGCTTTCTTTTGAGCACGATTGTAGTAGATCGCTCTCGATAGCAGTTGAATGAAGCTTTCGATCAGAGCTTTAGTTGAGTGCCCGTGGTGATATGAACAGTATAAATAGCCGAGAATAAGTTCGTTATCGTCGAGTTTCATCTCAAACTTTTCGTAGTCTAAATTCGAATCGTAACCTTCATCCATAATCAATGAACGGCCTGAGTTATCGACAATCTCGAGCCTCAGTGATCCAATCCCTTCCAAGCTCACGAGATGCTGCAAGATAGCTCGGAAGTTTTCAGGAGCAATACGCGTCACCGTGAGCTCTTGTGACGAGTTATAAAGTGCCTGCAGCGACTGGTTCGCATTTTGCAGCTCAATCGTCTTTGCATCCACCACATCTTCAAGGTTTCGATAAAGCACGCCTAAATCTTTGGCCATCGAGTTGAAGGTTTTGGTCAAAATGCCCATTTCGTTGTTACTGGTCACCTTGAGTTCTACCTCGAAGTCGCTGTTTTTGATTCTTTGGCTCGCACCGACAAGAGCATGTAGCGGTTTAACAACCTGTTTACGTACAAAGTGAACAACAAAAAGAGATATGACCAGAATCCCACCAAGGCCGATACCACCAGCCCACGCTAACTTTATTAACTTGTCTTCAGAGAACTCTTGCAGCTTATAAACGAAGCCATCGATTTCAGCCACGAAGTTTTCAACCAACACGAGATAGTGATCGCGCTCTTCGCTATTCAAGACCTGTTTTAGCTCATGCCAACGGCCGATAATTAAATAGTAATCTTCTGTGATGTCTGTCGGAACATTCCAACTGACCAAATTGGTCATGGATGGCGAGTAAAGAGAACTTTCGAATTCACGAATATGAGATTCATAATCGACAGATTCTATTTGAATATCATGGGCTAAACGGTAGCTTTGCATTCGCATTGAACCGGCCACGTTAACCGCTTCCGCATCATTCAAACTTGAAGCCAAAGTAAAGATGGCAAAGCCAGTCGTAGCAACCGACAACAGCAGTATAGAGAGCAAAGATTTTGCTATCGTACTTGTTACAGATGAAACCGGTTTTATAAGCAAAAGTGCCTTCCTATTGATAAATGACTTGCCAGCGATATCGTATTGTCACACATCAAAAATCATAGCTCCATTCAATATGTGATCACTCGCTCCGTAATTTATTGATCTAAGACAATATATGCCCCCAATTAGCCCTTAGGGGGTATTTATACAATTGTTTCTAAAACTACACTACTTGTGAGGACTCATTACAAGATATTAATAGAATAATGACCTACAATTACAACATCTTAGTAACATCTATAGGTATCTAGTGGTAGATCTATCAAAACGCCGTCTTTTTTCAAGACGAAAAGTTGACTCAAGCCAGATTCGTTTGCCTTGGATTGACAGCCTAGAAAGCTTTACAGATGACTGTACTCGCTGCGGTAAATGCATCGAGAGTTGTGAGACTAAGATAATCATTGTAGGCGATGGTGGTTTTCCCACTGTAGATTTCTCTATTGATGAGTGTACGTTCTGCTATCAATGTGCAGATGTTTGTCCCGAACCCATTTTTAAGCCAAAGCAAGGAGAGCCTTGGCAAGCAAAAGCACAAATCTCTGATAAGTGTTTAGCGCAACAAAATGTTGAATGCCGAAGCTGTGGTGACATGTGTGAACCTATGGCCATTCAATTTGAACTTAGAGCAGGCAGTGTTGCTCTACCAAAAATCGAGTTAGATGAGTGTAGCGGTTGTGGGGCCTGCGTAGCAATTTGCCCTACTTCGGCTATTCTTGTGAGTAATGCATAAAACAAAAATAACGAGAGCAATTTATGGCACTAAATGAAGTGCATATATCAAGTTTAGTCGTGCATGTGAGCCCAGAGCATCTAGACGAGATCAAAGCACAAATCGAGCAATTCGATAATGCAGAGATTTACGGCAGCAGCCCTGAAGGCAAAATCATCGTGGTCCTAGAAACCGAGAACCAAGGTTTTGTAACGGACACCATCGAAGAAATTAATAATATTACGAACGTTTTAGGGACAGCTTTGGTTTATCACCAAATCGAGACTGGACTGGACGAAACGGATTTAGAAACTGGAAGCAACAATTCTCAACTTGAGGGTGAAGTATGAAAATGACAAGACGTGCGTTTGTGAAAGCAAACGCAGCTGCATCAGCGGCAGCCGTTGCAGGTGTAACTCTACCGGCAACAGCAACCAACCTGATTGCTAGCTCTGATCAAACAAAAATCACGTGGGATAAAGCGCCTTGTCGTTTTTGTGGTACGGGCTGTTCAGTACTAGTAGGTACTCAAAACGGTAAAGTGGTTGCGACTCAAGGCGATCCAGAAGCTCCTGTAAACAAAGGTCTTAACTGTATTAAAGGCTACTTCCTTTCAAAAATCATGTACGGTAAAGACCGTCTTGAGACTCCTCTACTTCGCATGAAAGACGGTGAGTTCCATAAAGATGGTGATTTCGCACCCGTATCTTGGGACAAAGCGTTCGACGTGATGGCTGAGAAATGGAAAGCTTCACTGAAGAAGAACGGTCCAACAGGTGTTGGTATGTTCGGTTCAGGCCAATGGACAGTAATGGAAGGCTACGCAGCCGTTAAGATGATGAAAGCGGGTTTCCGTTCAAACAACATAGATCCAAACGCTCGTCACTGTATGGCTTCTGCTGTAGTAGGCTTCATGCGCACTTTCGGTATTGATGAGCCAATGGGTTGTTACGATGACTTTGAACACGCAGACGCATTCGTACTGTGGGGTTCAAACATGGCAGAAATGCACCCAGTACTATGGACTCGTATTACAGACCGTCGTCTAAGCCACCCACACGTTAAAGTAAACGTACTGTCTACTTACTACCACCGTTCTTTCGAGCTTGCAGACACGGGTTACATCTTCGAACCTCAATCAGATCTAGCAATTGCTAACTTCATTGCTAACTACATCATTCAAAACGATGCCGTTAACTGGGACTTCGTGAACAAGCACACGAACTTCAAGCAAGCAACGACAGACATCGGTTACGGTCTGCGTGACGATGATCCACTACAGAAAGCAGCCGCAAACCCTAACTCAGGCGAAATGACTGCTATCTCTTTCGAAGACTACAAAGCGTCTGTTGCTGAATACACAGTTGAGAAAGCGTCTGAAATGTCAGGTGTATCTCAAGAAGACCTTATCAAGCTGGCTAAGCAATATGCCGATCCAAACATCAAAGTAATGTCACTTTGGACTATGGGTATGAACCAACATACTCGTGGCGTATGGATGAACAGCCTTGTATACAACATCCACCTTCTTACAGGTAAGATTTCTACTCCAGGTAACAGCCCATTCTCACTAACTGGCCAACCGTCAGCGTGTGGTACAGCGCGTGAAGTTGGTACATTCGCTCACCGTTTACCTGCCGATATGGTGGTTGCTAACCCTAAACACCGTAAAATTGCAGAAGATATCTGGAAACTTCCAGAAGGCACCATTCCACCGGTACCCGGCGCTCACGCTGTTCTTCAAGACCGTATGTTGAAAGACGGTAAAATCAACGCTTACTGGGTAATGTGTAACAACAACATGCAAGCGGGTCCAAACATCAACACTGAACGTCTGCCAGGTTACCGTAACCCAGATAACTTCATTGTATGTTCTGACCCGTACCCAACGGCAACAGCTCAAGCGGCTGACCTCATCCTTCCAACAGCAATGTGGATTGAGAAAGAAGGCGCTTACGGTAACGCAGAGCGTCGTACACAAGCATGGTACCAACAAGTGAAAACTGTAGGTGAAGCTAAGTCTGACCTATGGCAAATCATGGAATTCTCTAAGCGCTTCACTATTGAAGAAGTTTGGGGTGAAGAACTGGTTGCGAAAATGCCTGAGTACCGTGGCAAAACCATGTACGACGTGCTTTACAAAAACGGCAACGTTGATGCATTCCCACTGTCTGAAGCTCAAGAGCTTAACGACGATGCACAAGCTCAAGGTTTCTACGTTCAAAAAGGTCTATTCGAAGAATACGCAGCCTTTGGTCGCGGCCACGGTCACGATTTAGCACCATACGATCGCTACCACCAAGTTCGTGGTCTACGTTGGCCTGTTGTTGACGGTAAAGAGACACTATGGCGCTTTAAAGAAGGTTCAGATCCATATGCTAAGAAAGGTTCTGATTGGGACTTCTACGGCAAACCAGATGGTAAAGCACTGATCATCAATGCACCATACGAAGCGCCACCTGAAGTACCAAACGATGAATACGATATGTGGCTATGTACAGGTCGTGTTCTTGAGCACTGGCACACAGGTACTATGACTCGTCGTGTACCAGAACTTTACAAAGCAGTACCGGATGCACTTTGTTACATCCACCCTGCTGATGCTAAAGCTCGTGGTCTTCGCCGTGGTGATGAAGTTCTTATCGAAAACAAACGTGGTGAAGTACGCGTTCGTGTTGAAACTCGTGGTCGTAACCGTCCACCACAAGGCTTGGTATTCGTACCATTCTTTGATGCAAGAATTCTGATCAACAAGTTGATCTTGGATGCAACGGATCCTCTGTCTAAACAGACGGATTACAAGAAGTGTCCAGTTAAGATCACTAAGGTCGCTTAAGGACAATATGTTCTTACCACTTAGCTCGTAGATCTGACGTTTTTAATATTGCGACTGCTTTTTCGTTACTTTTTGAAAGAAGTAGTCCACTCAAAGAATTAGCCTTTAGGCGGAGAAATTAACCATGAAAAAACTGATTACTGCCCTACTATCAGCTGGTCTTTTGCTAGCTGGTGCAGTTCAAGCTGAAGCTGAAGCTGAACTGGATAACCCAGGCGGCATTGGTGGCGTAGAATCTCTACGTGGTGCAAGTGAACTTGAAGCAACTCGCGCAGCAGATGACTTCAAAAAGTTCCCTCGTGACCAAGTACTTGAGAGTGACTACGTATACCAACCACCTCTAGTGCCTCATACTATTCGTAGCTATGAAGTTTCTCTTAACGCTAACAAGTGTCTTTCTTGCCACAGCTGGAAAAACGCAAAAGAAATGGGTGCTACTAAAGTGAGTGTAACTCACTACATGAACCGTGAAGATGCGGTACTTGCAGACGTATCACCTCGTCGTTACTTCTGTCTACAGTGTCACGTACCTCAAGCTAATGCTAAGCCACTAGTTGAGAACGAGTTCAAACCTGTAGATTCACTGCGTTAATCGTAGCCGGACTGTAAGAGAGGCTATATATGATAAAATTACTTAAAGCGTTTTGGAAAAGACTTGCGACACCAAGCAAAGCAGCCGTAGGCGTTGTTTTGTTCTTGGGTTTCTCGGGTGGTCTTTTGTTCTGGGGTGCATTCAACACGGGTATGGAGGCAACCAACACGGAAGAATTCTGTTCTGGCTGTCACGCACCTATCGTTGCTGAAATCCAAGAGACAATTCACTACTCTAACCGTTCTGGTGTTCGTGCTATCTGTTCAGACTGTCACGTTCCTCATGAATGGACAGATAAAATTGTTCGTAAGGTTCAAGCATCTAAAGAGCTATACGCACACTTTATTGCGAAAACCATCAATACTGAAGAAAAGTTCAAAGCACGTCGTGCTCACCTAGCGGAACGCGAATGGGCTCGATTGAAGAAGAACGATTCGCTTGAGTGTCGTAACTGTCACCAGTTCGATTACATGGACTTCTCAGAGCAGAGCCCCCGTAGTGCGAAACAACACTCGACTGCGCTAGCTTCTGGTGAAAAAACGTGTGTAGACTGTCACAAAGGTATTGCACACAAACTACCAGACATGCACGGCGTTGAAGGCTGGCAATAAGGAGCGATTGAATGAGTACTTTAGAAAGCGTAATTTGGCACATCCTAGGTTACAGCGCTATGCCAGTTATCATTCTTGGTGGCTTTGCAGGTGTTGCAGCCGTATCTCTTTGGATTTTATCTATGGGTAAAGACAAAGAAATCGATTAACAATCGAGATTCCATCAACTTCTACCAGATAATTCTGATATGAGTTGATACGAAAAAGCCACTGATTTCAGTGGCTTTTTTATTATCTGACGTTGTGTATCTTTATAATTGAATGTGACTTAACGCCCTAAGCTTCGTTTTCTGGCGCTTCTTTCTCTGCGGTCTCTTTATCAACCTGCTCTTGATCGACAATCGGCAGCACCTGTTTTACATAGTTGCCTGGCGCTTTGCCAATCACAGGATTAAGCTCTGAGCCTTGATTGAAAGGTTCGATTTTTTCGTCAGTTTCAAAACCTTGTAGCCACTGATTCCAGTGTGTCCACCAAGACCCCTCATTATGAGTCGCATTAGTTAGCCACTCATCCGCCGAGTCGTCTAGGTTGTCATTCAGCCAGAACCCGTACTTCTTCTTATCTGGATGGTTAACAATACCCGCGATATGACCAGATTCACCAAGCACGAACGTCTTGTTGCCACCGGTATTCAAGGCACCACGGTAAGTCCCCTGCCAAAGCGCGATATGATCTTCTTTCGCTGAAATGAAGTAGCTTGGTATTTTTATCTTATTGAGATCAATCCAGACACCGCCTACTTTCACGCCTTTGTCTTGAACAAGTTTATTCTCAAGGTAAAGCTCACGCAGCAAGAAATTATGGCATTTAGCTGCAACGTTAGTGCTGTCACTGTTCCAGTACAACAGATCAAACTCCATTGGGCTGCTGCCTTTTAGGTAGTTATCAATGTAGTAGTTCCAGTACAGGCTGTTTTCACGAAGCAAACTGAATGTCACGCTTAATGAACGACCATCCATGAATCCTTTAGCATCGTTCTGTTTCTCAATGGCGTTAATGATCGTTTCATTGATATATGCGCCAACCTCTCCCGGCTGAGAGAAGTCTAATAGAGTCGTAAAAAAGGTCGCAGTTTTAATGCGTTTCTTCATTCTTTTAGCAGCATAGTAAGCGACCGTTGAAGCGAGAACAGTACCACCAATGCAGTAACCTGCAGCATTGATTTGCTCTTTACCCGTGATATCTTCAATTGCCGTCACGGCTTTCGCTACGCCTTCCGTGACATAGTCACCGAACTCTAAGTCTTTTTGCGCTTCACCTGGGTTGCGCCAAGACATCATGAAGACGCTGTGCCCTTGCTCAAGCAACCAACGAACCATTGAGTTCTTTTCACGAAGGTCGAGAATGTAGTACTTATTGATGAATGGAGGAACGATCAACAAAGGCGTGGCGTTCACCTGAGGTGTTTTTGGGTAGTATTGAATAAGCTCGAACAGATCATTTTGAAAAACGACATCACCTTCCGTGTTCGCAACATCAACACCTAATCGGAAGGCATTATTGTTGGTCATACGGATCTTGAGGATATCCGCGCTCGCTTCAACGTCAGCTTGTAGCTGCTCTAGCCCATCTAGCAAGTTCTCACCATTGCGCTCAAGCGTTAGCTTCATCAACTCTGGGTTAGTCGCAATGAAGTTACTAGGAGAAAGAGCATTGATAGCCTGACGTGAAAAGAACGCCACACGTTCCTTGGTTTTCTCGTCTATGCCTTCGATTGAATTAATGGTGTCTATATAGCTTTTGCTGAATAACAAATAAGACTGCTTGATAAAGCTGTAAAACGGGTCATTTTTCCACGCTTCATCAATAAAGCGTTTATCACTGCGCTCTTCAGTAATGACGCTTTCGGTATTACCCATCAGTGCGGCATTTTGCCAAATCTTAAGTTGCTGTTCCCACCACTGGGATTGTAACTGAAGGAGAACGGCGGGTTGGTTAGCGGCTTGCTCGAAGATTTTTGACGCATCATCAAAATTCAACTCTTGCATCGCTTGATTTAGGGGAGATTGCGCGGCTTCCTTGTTTTGTTCAAAGTTTTCCCACCATTGCTGGTTTGTTTGTTGAAGTTTAACAAGGTAGTCCGAAAAGAAGTGTTGAAACATAACATGACTCCAATAATCGGAAAATCGCCACCTAGCCTCACAGTAAACACTGTGCTGACTCGATGGCGATTTTATTTATGCAGGTGTAACTGTTTTCAAGTTTTCAGTTGTTAGTGTTTCAACATCTTCTTTGAACTCTTTTGCAGCAGCTTGCATTTTTGAGCTATCACTCATCATCTGTTGAGACAATTGAGTTAGCGCTGCTAGTTGCTGGCTGTTGAACGCCGTTAGGCTAGTCACGTCTTTGATTTCAGTCACTGCTTTCATTTGCGCAAGACCCATGTTCGTGTAAGTCTGCATTGCATTCATTTGCAGTTCTGTCATCGTTTGGACGTTCTTTGCAACCAACTTGTTGAACTTTAAGTACGGTTCAAATTGCTTTTCAGTTTGGTCAGTAATTGTTTTGAAAATATCCGTGTACATAAGTAACTCCTGATGAATACATAGTTTAATAAATTTGTGTCACTATCGTTTCAGCCAACGCTCATCGATTAACTCGCGATGCTTTGAAAAGCTGATCCGATATTTAAGCTTGCTACCGATATATCAGGCTCTAACCTTCAATACCTTTTAGCAAAACAGCGGTTCCCATTCCTCCACCCACACAGAGTGAAGCAACGCCATAAGTCGTTTTCTGTTCAAGCATTTCATGGATGAGTGAAACAATAATTCGATTGCCTGAAGCACCTAAAGGATGGCCAAGCGCGATTGCACCACCATTCACATTGACCTTTGGCTTGAACTCATCAAGCGGTAAGTCATGCTGCTCTGACAATTGGTACATTACGCCAAGAGCTTGTGCTGCAAACGCTTCATTCAATTCAAACAAATCTACTTCTTCTAGAGTGAGATTCGCTTTATCAAGCGTTTTAGAAACGGCTTCTACTGGGCCTAAACCCATGATTTTTGGGTCCAAACCTGACTGTGCGTAGCTGGTCAGTTCCACTAAAGGTGTTAGACCATATTTCGCTACCGCCGACTCAGACGCTAAGATAATTGCACTCGCTCCATCATTGATGCCCGAAGCGTTACCTGCCGTAACAGACCCTTCACGGTCAAAAGCTGGACGAAGCTTTTGCAGACCTTCGAATGTCGCGTCTGACTTCGGATACTCATCGGTATCAAAAGTGACGGTTTGTCTGCGCTGCTTAACTTCTACAGGCACGATTTGCTCGTTAAACTTACCCGCTTCAATCGCAGCTACCGCTTTTTGTTGGCTTTCTAGCGCGTAGTTGTCTTGAGCAAGACGCGAGATATTCAATGCATTCGCAATGTTCTCTGCTGTCACACCCATGTGGTAATGATTGAACGCATCCGTCAGACCATCGCCAACAAGCAGATCTTTCATCGAAATGTCGCCCATCTTGTGTCCGTTACGAATACTTGGCGGAACCACGAAAGGGATTTGAGACATCACTTCCACACCCGCAGCAACCACGATTTCTGCATCTTGAGCTTTAATATGAGCTGCAGCGTCCATGACTGATTTCATACCACTACCGCAGATCATGTTGACACCATAGGCTGGAGTCTCTTCAGGAAGCCCAGCGTAGATAGAAGCCTGACGTGCAACCCCCATGCCTTGACCTGCCGAAATCACGTTGCCGACGATTACTTCATCAATCGCATCTAACGAAAGATCGACAGACTCAAGTGCACCTTTGATCGCAACGCCAGCCAGTTCACCCGCAGATACGTTTTTTAGCGACCCGGTAAATGCACCAATAGGAGTGCGCTTAGCCGCAACAATAAATACTTTTTCCATCATTCCAACCCCTTCAGTTTCGCCAATTACTGCATGTACAAGCCGCCATTCACAGACAATGTTTCGCCTGTAATGTACGCGCCAGATTCACTCGCTAAAAAGCCCACTGCGTCTGCAATTTCAACAGGTGTTGCTAAGCGTTTCATCGGAATTTGGTTCTTGATTGAATCCAGTACTTCAGGCTTCATTTGCTCAACCATAGGAGTTGCTGTGTAGCCAGGGGCAATCACGTTCACGGTTACGCCGCTACGAGCGCCTTCTGCAGCCAAAGCTTTAGAAAAACCAATCATTCCAGCTTTCGCTGCTGAGTAGTTAGTCTGTCCAAATTGACCTTTAAGACCATTGACGGAAGAGATGTTGATGACACGGCAGTTACCCTTTTCACACATAGGAGCGAACAAAGGTTGAGTCACGTTGAACAAACTGTTTAAGTTCGTTTCAATCACATCTTTCCACGCTTCGGCATCCATCTTTTTAAAGACGCTATCACGTGTAATACCTGCGTTATTGACCAGCACATCCACCGTGCCTTCTTCTTCTAACAACTTGCTTAAGCTCAGCGCACATTCCGCAGTATTGGTAACATCTAATTCAAACAATCTCACTTGATCTTCGGTGAATTGTTTTTCGTTAAACCAATCCAAGGCACATTGGTAATTTCCAGTAAAATAAGTCGCGATAACACGATAGCCGTCTGCAACTAATTTAGAGGAAATTGCTGAGCCGATACCGCCTTTTGACCCTGTAATTAAAGCAAGCTTTTTCATTAATGGTTCCATCCCTTACAAGCAATTAAATAACAATGATGTTAATAAGATAATGTCTTAGTTGATAATTAAACTTTACGTTTTGCTTTAATTAAACCCTACAACTCAAAATCAAAAATTATTATTACAAATATAAAATATTTTCGTATTATGATTAAAAACTAGACTTGTATCCCAAAACCAATAAAATGTTACAATTATGTAAATCAACGCAAGACTCTGATATTAATAAGGTTTGTTTAATTTTACTTTTATCACCAAGCAGATAAGCCTTTGTAAATACGAGATAAATCTATATCTCTCAGCTTGTTTCAAGAATAATGCAATGTGGGAATTTGAAATGATTGATCACGAGAATAATAACAAAACTCTTATTAGCCATTAATAAATGGTTCCTAATTATTCTATATAACCTTCGATATAATTAACGTTCTAAATGGGAAAGATGAACATTATGGATAGACAAAAAAGCCCACTCAACCTATGAGTGGGCTTTAGTAAATAGCATTATTAAATAGAGCGTGGGATCTTACTTCGTAAATATTTCATTTGTATTTACATCAAGATAAATTTTGTTTTCAAGGGACAACCCACCACAATAAATAAAATAGACATCTCGATTGCTGTACTTAACAGATTTCACCCATCCGCCTAATTCTTCAAAATCACTTGGGGCACACTCCCCCTCAGAGATCAGTTTAGCCACCGAATTACGGAATTTTTCTTGATGGATCTTGAGGTCATCAGACTTAACCAAATAGGAATCCAATATCTCTTTGCTTTCTTTTTCCGAAATAATGACTTCATCATTCGATAAGCCTGACATAGAGACCCATTCCGCCGTCTGTGGGCCGCCTTCTTTAAGGACTATATAGTCTGAGATACGTGCCCATTCGCCTTGTTTCTCGAGTACCACCACCTTTTCCCCTTTATAGAGGTAATCTGTTATCAAGCCATCAATTTCAGGTTGCTCGACCACTTCAAGCTTTCTCTCCAAAACGTAAAATTCCGTCTGCTCGGGTTCAGGCTGAAGATCCATGATGGGTACAAGGTCAGATTCAGATTGCTCGGTAGCTTCTAACGCCGGCTCTTCCGTTTTCTCTTGTGGGATTGGGTCTTTATTCATGACTAAGAAGTAGTATGCCGCTCCTCCCCCTCCGCCCAACATCAACAACAACACAAGTAAAGCGATCAGCGCTTTTTTCATCAAATCCACCAGCTCTTCCGTTATAGGTATGTCTCAAGTGTACATCAACTCATGCTGCTGCTCATCTATACTCTCAATAGAGCGCACGGTAAGTAGAGGAAAGTCATGAGTTTTTGGGGGAAAGTTATCATTGTAAGCGCAACTTTTAGTGCCAATGTCGCTCTAGCGAATCATTGTGACCGTGAAAACTGGCAAACACTGTTGGATCGTCAGCTCTCTTTTGAAGGTCGCTATAATCAGTACACCAAAGAGTTCAACCAAGTTCTTTCAACCTATGAGTCACAGACATTGTTATCTAAACACTTTAATGAAAAGCAGATCATTGAGCTTTGGGCAAAGTACGAAGAAAGGTTTAATGTGCAGCTCAATAGTCATATGAATACCGCGTATGACGTCTCCGAGGTTTTGCTACAACAGGCGTATGTTGTGTCTAGTGAACTTGAAGGCGCTGACTCTCTAGCGTATTCATGGCAAGCCGTCGCCAAACACTGCACCAAAGCAAGACTCCCGCGCCAGGCAGAAAGCGCAAAGGTGCACGTACAAAGCTCACAATCACTCTCCCGAGATCTCCATACACTCAGTGAAAAATTCCGTCAGCTGTCTTCAAAATACCGCAGAGAAGCGACGATGATTGATGAAGCGCGCCACATAAACCAACCAGCAAACGATGCATCAAACTGAAATCACCATTAGATTCTCTCACTCGTTCGACTGGACTTTTCCGATAAATATGCTCAATCCCATTCATAATATTCTAAGAACTCGTTAATCAAAGCTTTATCAATAGGTTGTAAAAGTAATGTGCTATCTATCAACAATGAAGTTCAATTTCCGACCAATGCAAGCGAGTATGTGAGATATTCATCACAAAATAGATTTACAAACGCCAGAAAATTGTTATCATGAATCTTCATATAACTTAATAACAAGAAACATTTTGGCTAGGTAATATGCAAAAGACTATGGCTTTCAACTGCTTGAGTAACACGGAATGGACTGCAGAGATAAGAGGTAAACTTTTATCTGTAGCTAAACACATGGAAGAGTTCGGTTCAGTAAGTGAGCTAGAGCTATGTAAGATATTTGGAGAGACAATTTGGAATGACGGCGTGGATTATCATTCACATGCTTTTTCATTCAGAATTAATGCACAAACTGGGGATTGTTCAATCTCTAACTTTAAGTATCACTAAGTTTTGCACCTATCATATACGGAGTACCTTTCACGAGGTGCTCCGTTTTTTATTGCCTGAAGCCTGACACTTAATGGATGATTTTTGATATTGACCGCGCTTCTACTTCAGGAGTAAACCATTTCGTTTTCAGCTCATTCTGCCTTCGTGTTACTGCTCAGAGTTTGGCTTAATCGGTATAAATTGGCAGTGGTGCATTGCCTTTTACTTGTCTTATCGCAAGGTGGGTATGAATATCTTTCACGTTAGAGAGCCTTTGAAGTTTTCTTGTAAATGCCTCGTAGGCCATCAAGTTCGGGCTAACCACTTCTAGCAAATAGTCATAAGCCCCAGATACAACGTGGCAACTGATCACCTCTTCCATCTCTACAACAGCCGCCTCAAACTTATCTATCGACACTTCTTGGTGGTTGTTTAGGCTCACCTCAACAAACACACTCATTGCGATGCCGACTTGTTCTCGTGACAAGCTCACACGATAACCGTCAATAATGCCCTTTTCTTCTAGCCTTTTGACTCGTCTTGCACAAGGCGAAGGTGATAAACCCACTTCATCAGCAAGTTCAGCCGTGGTTAACCTGCCATCTTTTTGTAGCAGTTCGAGAAGATGTCTATCAATTCTATCCATAGTAAATGCCAAACATTAGTTAAATCCGTTAATTATTTGGTGAATATTAGCAGAAATCATCAACGATAGTTCAAGTTTAGCCAAAACTTGCCAACCTGTGGCACACCAACTGTTCCATAATGAGTCATCACCCACTCTCCTTCTAAATTATGAATCTTGGCTACTTATCTATTACTGTCACCCTACTCATTTGGGCGAGCTTTTTTCTTTCTCTTAAAGGCGGCGCAAATTCAGATTTAACACCTGCCGATATCGCTCTCACAAGATTTCTCATACCGGCTTTGGTGTTATTGCCTTTGATGTGGAAAGCACGCAGCGCAATTTCCGTCGTCCCTAAACGGTATCTAACGGGTATGTTCGTAGG
Organism: Vibrio sp. 10N.239.312.D08; assembly: GCF_041466145.1. NCBI lineage: Bacteria > Pseudomonadati > Pseudomonadota > Gammaproteobacteria > Vibrionales > Vibrionaceae > Vibrio > Vibrio sp. 10N.239.312.D08. Next base: position 36,842 of record NZ_JBFSSD010000016.1, read on the forward strand.
TAGCGGATTACCTTATCTGCTTGTTGCCGGAACGGCCATGCAGTTTGTTCCGGTATCTCATGGCAGTGCTCTTGTTCCGGGCACGCTTCCTCTGTTCGTTACAGGAATTGCGGTACTCTTTTTTAAGCAGCCACTCAGCCGACATCGTGTTGTTGGTTTAGGTTTGGTTTTGCTCGGCATACTGTTGTTTTTAGGGAGTAGCTTAAGCAGCTTCAACTTCGAATACACCAAAGGTCATTTGTTGTTTTTATGCGGAAGCTTAATGTGGGCGATGTTCACCATCTCAGCCCGTGTCGCTAATCTTAATGCGTTAGTCAGTGCCGGTTTTATTTCTCTCTGTTCTACTTTGCTTTTACTCGTCCTAATCCTGACTGGAACCCTCCCAAGCCACCTAATGGACACACCAATCGCTAATTGGCCCTTCACGGAGCTTGCCGTTCATTCAACAGTGCAAGGCGTTGGGGCGGGTTTAATCGCTGCGTTCACTTACCTTTATGCGGTTAATACCTTAGGGGCTGAACGCTCTGCCGCTTTTGGCAGTGCAACACCCGCAGTGGCAACCTTGTTGGCGATCCCACTATTCAACGAGATTCCTAATGCGATGACTTGGCTCGCCCTTGGTTCTATTTGCATCGGCAGTTTGGTCGCGAGCAACATATTCATGAGAAACGACCAGTCGATGCAGTACCAACCGCCAAGCCATAGCAAAGCCTGATACTGCGTTCAAACCTAAATACAGTTCCCCTAAGCATCGATTTTAGGGCTTGTAGTACACAGATAAGCCTGCCAACGCAGGCTTATCTAAAATCTGCTTTTTCTAAACTCGCTTCTCCATTAAACTGTCCGACCTTTTTGCAGATCCAAGAGAACACCATGCAACGCGACTACACCTTAAATTGCTTAATCACCATGCCTCGCCATGAACTAGAAGAATTTAGTTTAAGAATGATTCATCGCCTTGTACCTGAAGATGCAATGACGGAATTGTTTACGTTCGAGCAAGAAGAAGTCACCAGCGAAGAACGCATGCAATCAGCGAAATTTGACGCAATGCTTCGAATGACAGCTATCGCGCTTGGTGAAGTAAACCTAGCCTTCTCAGAGTCGGATAACTCGCAACAGAACATCGAGCGAATGACTCGCCTACTGCTTTGGCACTTCTACTCAATTTCTTTCAACCTTGAAGAAGCAATCGCAATCGAAGTGCACTGTGAGAAAGTAGAAAAGATCTTAAAGAACGCACCTAAAGATGCGTTTGGCTGGGTTAAAGAATTAACTGAGCTGCTTCACTTCTACGCGAAAGTGAACGAAGGTAACGAAGACAGAAAAGACGCTTAACGTTACTTCTACGTAAGTACACATCAAGCTAAATCGAAGGCAGATAGAGCTATACCGAAGGCAAGTAAAAGCTTTGCTGAAAGGAGTTCTCTGCCTTTGTTGTTTCTAGCACACTGTGATGCAACATCAGTATCGACTGCGCGATCTTGGTTCCTATTCCCAAAGAACCATTCGGCGCTTCCAGTTCAACCTCATTATGAATCACCACCTTCACCCGTTTGGAATCCGCTTCAAAACCAACATCTAACGACACCACAGTGCCACTTGGGCTATGCCTCAATGCATTATCTAACAGATTCAAAATCAACCTCTCAAGCAGATCACTGTCACCCACAGCCTTGATTCCAATAGGCATATTAATGTTCAACTCAACATTTTTATGGCGATATTTGCTTTGTATCGTTTCTAAGCATTCGCTCATCAGCCCATTGAAATCGATTGAAGCGTATTGATATGTGGGTACCGGGTTATCATTCTTGGCGCTATCTAACAGCGAATGGAGCTGTTCAGATAACTTGTTGCCATTGCGATATGCCACATCTATGAGTGGATCCGAATGTGGGTTTTGAATCCTCCACGTTTCTAGATACCCCAATACACTCGACAATGGCGTTTTCAAATCATGACTGAGCTGTAATAAGCTTTGTCTTCGATGTGACGACTGATATTCAAGTTGCAAAAATTGCTGTTGAATGTGCTTCGCCATCAACTGATACGAGCGTGCAATCGGCACCAATTCTGGTACTTGATGAATGAAGTTCGGGTCCAATCGAAAATCTTGCTCTGCTTGTTGTTGCAGCTTGTTGGTTACTGCTTCTATTGGGTTTAACAGGCTACGTTTAACCAATAGATAAGCCCCAACTGCAAAACCCAAAATAGAGATCAGCATGAGCCCCGCGAGTACAATGTATGGCGTGTCGACCTGCGAATTGGCAATCACGGTGTGACGATTACTGCCAATCAAAACGTACAGATACCCGACGGTCGAACCTAGCTCTTCAATCGCTGCTACGGAAAACACCTTACGAGCCCCGGGATTGATCGGATCTTCCCCCAGAATGGGATAAGGCTCGTCGTTTAAAAACTGTTGAATGGGTGCTAAGTCTATCTGGTTGGCTAACACAGTGCCTTCTGGCGCAGCATGAGTCGTAATTTTGCCCTGACTGTCGAGGAAGTAGATATCGAAATCTGGCCCTATTAACATCAAGGTGTGAAATATGGATTTGAGCGCTTTAGGGTTGTAGTCGGTACCAATCATCAGAGGGTTATCATCGCGCATGTGAACCGCGAGCTCTTTATGTAAGCTTTGTTTAGTTCTTTGTTCTATGGTCTCTTTTTGCCAATTATAGGTGTAAGCAATCACCACACTCACGAGCAGAAACCACAAACTGGTGAACAACACTAAACGCGATTTGAAACTCATGTTCTCTCCTCGATGGCTCTTAGGTGTTACTGGCCTTTTAGTAAACTTCGGACGCGACACATAGGCCTAAGCTTTCGACTCAAACTTATAACCAACACCCCAAACGGTTTTAATGAAATCATCATCACTATTCGGCATCGCAAGCTTGGTTCTTAGACGGTTGACTGTGCTACACACGGTATGGTGATAGCCAGAGTGATGAGTATTCCAAACATGATCGAGCAGCTCGTCTTTGCTATACACACGCCCCGGGCGGGTTGCTAAGAAATGAAGTAAGGTAAACTCGGTAGCTGTCAGCGGTACGTCTTGGTTATTGAGTGACACCTGATGGCGTTCAGGTTGAATAGTGAGCACACCAAAGTTCATAATCGATTCTGCTGTCACAACCTCTTGAGTCGCTGATTCGACATGGCTTAAACGGCGAAGCACGTTCCTCACTCTTGCTTGAAACTCGAGAACGCTGAAAGGTTTCGTTATGTAGTCATCAACACCGGCTTCTAAGCCTGACACCTTATCTAACTCAGCGTCTCTTGCGGTTAGCATGAGTACTGGCGTCCAATCCTCTTGCTGACGCAACATTCGACAGAAATCGAGTCCGTCACCGTCTGGTAAGCCACGATCCAGTACGATCAAATCGAAATGACCCTCTTTATAGAGCGCCTGAGCCTTTTCAATCACATTAGCTCTGATTACGTTATGCCCTTGGAACTTAAGATGCATCTGCACCAGTTCAGCCAAGTCATCATCGTCTTCAACCAACAATATGTTTGCCATCAAATTTACCGCAGCACTATTCATGATCCCTGCTCTATTCTGAGTCCGCCCACCTTTCAATTGACCGGAACAGAGCAGGAATTCTTTCATCGTGCTTTCAACCTGTTACTGAGTTCGAGTAATGGTGATTCTTGCACCGGGGTTAAGGAAACGATGATTTGCACTTAAAGTAGAAGTCGTAAGGCCATCATCTTGGCTGATTACGCCAGAGTGAAAACTCACTATATCGGTGTCGTCTCGTGTGGTATTAAAACCTTCACCACCGCCTGCTGGTCCCGGAATGGTTGCAGCAAGCTCATCGTTCAGCTCAGTTCCCGAATCCCAAACATTCATGTTCATGGTAAAGGTATCACCCACCGCTAATGACTTGAGCGATAATCCGGATTCGCCGACAAACGCATCATTGGTGTTCACCAACATGGAAGCAACTGAGATATACCCTTCTTGATTTGGGTCGACACGAATCGACACCGTGTCTTGCTCACCTGAAAGAATCAGTCCATTGCCTGAGATGCCTTGATAAACATTGGCGTCACTGTCACTGAGCGCAAGCAATTGTGCATTACTACCCCCTTCCGCCAAGTATTCCAGATCGACAGAGGCACTTTGCCCAACTTCAAACAGATCAAAATTCGTATTGTGAGTCAACACCGCGAGTGGTGACATTGGTTGATTGGGGGTGAGGTTAGTAACACTCACATCATAGCGATAGTAATCGTCGTCATCGTCCGGACAACCCGCTAACACAGCTACTGATGCAGCGATAAATAGAATTCTAGCTTTCATACATCCCCCTTACTTCACAACAATGGTGATAGTTGCAACAGGGTTTAACCATCGATGGCTACTGCTATCGAGGTCACTGATGCCGCCCGCCGCATCACCATCACCATCACCAATGTTACCTGGATGAATATGAACCTTAGCGTTTGATACTGCCGTTTCTACACCTGTGCCACCAGCGCCAAAGGTAATGAATGGAGGGTTCGGCATACTGCCCGCCAGCTCATCATTGGCTTCTGTGCCTGCGTCATAACCATTTAGAGTCGCTTTGTAGGTGCCCGCTTGAGTTGGGATCTTCCAGCTATCTAGACCAACAAAGCCGTCGTTTGTCGGCAGCAACATTGCACCCAATGATAGGTACTCTAAATCACCAGTACTGATATCAAACGTAGTTGCGACGCCTGGATTGAGGATGCCGGCCGCTGGGTTCTCAACCACCACGCCTCCCGCGTTGGCAATGACACCAGATAAACCTGAAATATCGCCACCTTCGGCCATGGACTCTACTTCCGAAGAAGCCGTTTCACCCGTTCTAAACATGAACAAGCTTGAGTCATGAGCCGCCGCTAAGATAGGCGTAAAGTAGATCCCTTTCGTTGCATTAGTGACAGTGACTTCAAGCTCAGCAGCCTGAACTTGAGCCGCTCCGAAGGCCAACATAGCCGAGCTGATCACTAAGCTGATTTGAGTACGTTTATTCATTTTGATTCCATCCTTTATCGAGTCCTATCGTTGCCAACAAAACGAATAACAGCGATATACCGTTACCTTTGCCAGAACGAACTGTGGTGTTGTTGACTCTAAGAATAACGATCAAATCTATCAGCAACTTCATTGAATTCTCATAAAACTCTCACAAGTTTATCCAAACTTATTACTGCAAATAAAAATAGCGATAAAGTACTAATATTTAATCGAAAAATATCAATTTATCATTTACGTCAGAAGGGATAGAAAAGAAGATAAAGAATAGAAATGGAACGAATAAAACGCAAAAAGGCCGAATCGATTTAACGATTCGGCCTTTATTCTAGCGTACTGTTGTTACTCTTTCCTAAGCCGTATTTGGCCTTTCAATCGAGCTAACAACACAACATCAAATTAGAACGCGTAGTTTGCGTCAATCAGTTCGCTAACTTCCACTTTGCTTACTTCAGCACGAGCTTCAAGCCATTGAGCAACTTGCAGTTGTTCTGCTTCTGTTACTGAACGGTAGCGCTCAATTGAGCATAAGAAACCTTCAAACAGCTCAAGGCCGCCGCCACCAAAGCACAGACCGATGCTGTCGATGAAATCAATGAACTCATCAATGAACACATCGTATTGATCAAAATCAGTAATCGATGTCTTGCAGCTTACTTCAAAACCCAGAATCGCGAATTCACCTAGGTATAGCTTTTTGCGTAGGCGACGATTTTTGTTTTCGATTTTATCTAATTTCATAACTGCCTCTCTTTTCGTTTGATAAAGCATTTATACACAGTTCCACATCAATCCCCAAGAGTTTTGTATTACACAAGGGTGTTAATGGCAAAAATCGTGCTACAGAAACAAAACCTTAATCAAATCTATAAAAATCTGTCACTTAACTGCTTCACGATTAGTCACACATTGACCCAGCTTATTAACCAATTAGTTAGTAGGTGGGTAAGTCATGAATAACGAATAATAAAATCAGCCAATAGGAAGCAGTCGAGATGAGCAAGGAAACATTTGATAGCACTCGTTTTAATAAGAGCAAAAACAAACCCTTCGAAGAAGTTTTAGATGCGAACCTTTCAAGAAGAAATGTTCTCAAAGGCGGTTTAGGCATCAGTGCAATGACGGCGTTTGGTGCTTTTGGTTTAGCAGGCCACAGCACAGCGCACGCGGCGACAGCATCATCTAGCGCACCGCAAAAAAGCACTGCTACACTTGCATTCGAATCGGTTAAAGGCTCACTGACAGACAGTGTCGTTGTGCCAAAAGGCTATACAGCACAAGTATTGGCTCCTTGGGGTACTCCACTTAACAAGCAAGGCAATGCTTGGTTAAAAGATGGAACCAACAACGCCCAAGATCAAGCAAACTCACTGGGCATGCACCACGACGGCATGCACTTCTTCCCGCTTAATGGCAACAGCAACGACGGTTTGTTGGTGATTAATCACGAATACATCGACCAAAAAGCACTGCACGCTAATGGTCCTACATACGATGAAGGCAACCGCCCTAGCCTTGATGAAGTACGTAAAGAGATCAACGCACACGGCGTGAGTGTGGTTCGTGTAAAACTTGAAGGCAACCAATGGGTGATGGTCGATAACGATCCTCTGAACCGCCGCTACACAGGCGCGACCGTAATGGATCTGTCTGGTCCTGTTGCACACAGTGAATTTACCAAAACCAAGTTCTCACAAGACGGCAGCCAAGCTCGTGGCACGTTGAACAACTGTGGTAATGGCTACACACCATGGGGCACTTACCTAACGTGTGAAGAAAACTGGCCGGGTTATTTCGTTAACAAAGGCGAGACAACACCAGCGCAAGAACGTATTGGTATCGCTACCGACAAAACACGTTACGGTTGGGACACGCTTTCTGGTGACAAACAAGAACGCCTAGACGAATTTGCTCGCTTTGACGTAACACCAACAGGTGAGTCAGCAATGGACGATTACCGTAACGAAGCACACGGTCACGGCTACATTGTTGAAATCGACCCATACACAGCAAACTCTCGCGCTAAGAAACGTTCTGCACTGGGTTGTTTCCGTCACGAAGGCTGTACGTTTGGTAAGTTGACCGAAGGCGAGCCAATCGTATTCTACTCTGGTCACGATTCTCGCTTTGAATACCTATACAAATTTGTTTCTGAAGAGAAATGGGACCCGCGTGACGCAGAACCGAGTAATCGCCTAAGTGCGGGTGACAAGTACATGGATAAAGGCACGCTGTATGTGGCTAAGTTCAACGATGACGGTTCAGGTACGTGGCTACCACTAACGTTGGGCAGCAAGACTACAAACGGCGGCAAGCTAGGTGATTCATTTGACTCTCAAGCAGCGCTTATCATCAATACAGCGGGCGCTGCCGACCTTGTTGGTGCAACGCCAATGGATCGCCCTGAATGGTGCTCTGTTGACCCAATGACGGGTACGGCTTACCTAACGCTGACTAATAACAACAAGCGTAAAGAAGCGAACTCTGCGAACCCTCGCGTAGACAACAAGTTCGGTCATGTTATCCGTTGGGATGAAGGCAAAACGGCAGGCGAGTTCGATTGGGATATCTTCGTATTTGGTTCACCAGCAGTGGAAGACAAGTCTATTAACCGCTCTGGTCTAACAGACATGAACCAATTCGCGAGCCCTGACGGCTTAGCGTTTGATGCTCGTGGCATCTTGTGGATTCAGACAGATAACGGCGCAGACGAAGTAACTGGCTACACCAATGACCAAATGCTGGCAGTGGTTCCATCTCAGTTAACGGATGACAACGGCAACAGTGCGGTGATTGATGCAAACAACCAAGCACAGCTTAAACGCTTCTTTGTGGGTCCAAACGGTTGTGAAGTGACTGGCTTTACCATCAGCCCAGATTTCAAATCACTGTTTGTGAACATTCAACACCCTGCAAACTGGCCATCGTCTGAAGATGCAACAGCACAAACTCAAGGCAATGTTCGTCCAAGAGCATCTACGGTTGTGATTCGTCGTGAAGACGGCGGTGAAATCGCGGTTTAATACGCAAATCTAGCTAAGAGCAGAAACATTTCTGTTATCTAGTTTCTGTTCGCTAGCTCAGTAAAATCAAAAAGAGCGATAAGGCCAAATGCCCTATTGCTCTTTTTATATTCTATGCATTCTTCGGTTTAAGTAAGGAACCAAGCCTTAAAAACTTATCATCATCCAAAGAGCTCGTCATACCAAGCTCTAGTCATCCTCGAGAAGGAGGGACGACTGAGTCGGAGATCTCTAACCGTTATCGCTTTTCAGAATTAACTCACGAACAGCCACACACCAACACCCATCATCAACGTACCAGCAATACGGTTCATCAACTTAACGTTATCCGCCTTGCCGAGCATATGTTTTAAGCTCTTACCGCCGGTCGCGTATAAAGTCATGCAAACAAACTCAGAAACCAGAATGATCGACACGAGAATGAGTAACTGCGGTGCTAAGTCTTTATTGCTGTTAATAAAAGGAGGCAGCAAAGAAATCATAAACGCCCAGCCTTTTGGGTTCGCAATTGCAGTGACAAAACCTTGAACCACCAAGTCCCAATCATTGCTGACTTTTGTTGTTTGGTTGTCAGTACTGATCGCCAGTTTGCCTCTCGAACGCCACATCTGAACGCCTAAATAAAACAGGTAACCCGCACCAACAAATTTAAAGCCCGTAAATAGCCATGGGTAATTCAACATGATCGAAGCGATACCCAATACCGCGGCAATAGAAACCACAGCGACACCAGCCAGTTCACCGATCATCATCCATAATGTACGCTTGTATCCAACACTCATTCCAAGTGTCAACGCCAAAGTCATACACATACCGGGCGTGATTGACACGAAGAAAAACGTGGGAATAAAAGCCCAAAGTAGTGCGCTATCCATATTATTACCTTATCGACTTGTTTTTATTTATTAGTTCTTGTTTCTTGATCGGGCTTGAAATGAAGCGAGGTTGAAACGAAGCAGTAATGACAATAAACAATATTGCGATCAATACAAACAAAAAGAGCCACATAACAGTGGCTCTTTTCAATCACCAACCGTAATTACTTACGACGGTTTTTAATTCGCTTCATCATAGTCAAACGACGTTCAGCGCTTGCTTGATCTTGTGGCTCTTCGTTCGCGTTGTTCTTACGACCCTGACGGTTTTTGTAAGCCGATTTAGTGTTCAGCTTCTCGATGTAAGCATCACGTTTCTTCGGTTCATAACCCGGTTGTTCAACACGACGAATGCGCTGTTGAATCAGTTTTTCAACTTGAACGACAGTCAGCTCTTCTTCGCGGTTAACGAAAGAGACAGCGTGACCTTGCTTACCTGCACGACCTGTACGGCCAATACGGTGAACGTAATCTTCCGCTAGGAAAGGCATGTCGTAGTTAATTACGTGTGGTAAGTCTTCGATATCAAGACCACGAGCCGCAACGTCGGTTGCTACCATTACACGCGCTTTACCTTCTTTAAAATCGTCTAGAGCACGACGACGAGCACTTTGCGCTTTATCACCGTGACACAGTACTGCTTTAATGCCGTCTAGCTTAAGCTCTTTAACTACATCGTTCGCTGTTTCTTTGTAGTTAACAAAAACAAGCACTTGGCGCCAGTTTTTACGACCAATCAGCTCAGAAAGCAGTTCTGTTTTACGCTCTTGATCCACTGGGTAAACCACGTGGCCGACAGTAGCAGCCGTTGAGTTTTCGCGCTCAACACTAATACGTTTTGGTTTACGCAGAATATCAACAGACAGTTGGTTTAACTGAGTAGAAGTCGTTGCAGAGAACATCATGATTTGCGGTGATGTTTCTACATCCAACATGATCTTACGAACGGCATTGATAAAGCCCATATCAAGGATACGGTCAGCTTCATCAAATACTAGAAATTCTAGGTTAGCAATAGACACGTTACCCGCTTCTAAGTGCTCTTCTAAACGGCCAGGTGTTGCAACCAAAATATCCACACCCAGTTCTAGTTGACGAACTTGTGAAGACATCTTGTTACCACCGTAAACCGCAGAAACACTTAGATCTGTGTATTTAACGTAGTCTTTAATGTTTTGAGCGATCTGCGCAGCAAGCTCACGAGTTGGAGCAAGAATAAGGCCGCGAGCCGTTCCTCTAGACGCCTTTTTACCGCTGTTCAAAAGGTGTTGGATAACAGGCAATGAAAATGCCGCTGTTTTACCCGTACCGGTTTGAGCAGTAGCAAAAATATCATGGCCTTTACGAGCCATTGGAATCGCTTTTTGTTGAATTGGAGTGAGTTTTTCATAACCACACTCAGTCAACGCTTTGACTAATTCAGGAGCAAAACCTTGAGAGGAAAATGACATTGTTACGGGTTCCTTAAGCAGACAGCCTACATTCTTATTTCAGCCGAGCACTATAAAGTAATTAGAGTGATTTATCTCACATTTATCGTGATATAACGCAAACTTTCTCATTTAATCTGGTGTTTATCCCGCCTTCAACGAGGTAAACACCAAGATCCTTGGTTCAAACAGCAAAAACAGGGCTATTTGATGCCACACAGCTTGAGTAGAATCTGCTCGAGATCGCCCCATGGCATGAGCTGCGAGTCGATCACTTCCAGTCGAGATTCAAAGCCATCAAGCGTAATTTCGTTCACAGACACGACTTGATTCGCCACATTGAATGCGTAGCAACCTTGGTCGGTGTTCACGACAGCTTTTACACGCTCGGCCGTTAGATCTGACAACATAGAGAATAGCGCATCGAAGTCGAACTTATGCTCTGCGCCAAACAACCAACCACAACTGAAATAGCCCTGTCCTTTATTCTCTTTACGGATGAAAGCTTCACCAGGAGGAAGTTGGAATTGAGGCTCTTGTTCAGCGTGATCGTGATGATGCGCTTCAATATGAGATGAAGCACTGCCGTATACTCTTTCAATGTCTAACACTTCCAATGGCACTTCACCATCGTGAATTAGCTTATGGAAGACTTTTGCTGGCGTTTGATCCGTCACCCAATCATTGAACACATCGATGTCTTCAGAATGAACAAGGTCAACCTTAGTACCAAGAATCACATCTGCACTATTTAGTTGATCATTAAAATTCTGATTCGAGGTGTACTTTTCATTAGACAGATTTCGTGGGTCAACCAAACCAAGCGTCGCTTTTAAATCGACATATGGTGTGTACTGATCGGAAGTCAGTGTCGCTATAACCTGTTTAGGGTGACCAAGCCCTGTCGGCTCAATCAATAAACGGTCTGGCTTTTGGCGAAGTAAGGCATTAATACCCACTGACATAGGCACGCCCGCAGTACAGCACATGCATCCACCCGGCACTTCTTTAATCAAAGCGCCTTGATCTGTCATTAATGCACCGTCAATACCGATTTCCCCGAACTCATTAACCAGAACAGCCCAGTTTTCATTCTCAGGTTTATTTTTTAGCAGGTTCAAGATGGCTGTCGTTTTACCAACACCCAAGAAACCCGTAATGATGTTCGTAGGAACTTTTTTAGTCATATCAGTTCTCCTTTTTAAGGGAGTATATACTCAATCACCAAAAAGTTGACCCCAATCGATTGTTTACACTGAGATTCGTTAATAGAGGTTGGCGCGAAAATAATCAGAAGAGATAAACAGTAGAGGCAGAATGTGGAAATGGGATGCTCCAGACGAACTAAAGGCGTACTTACTCAGTACGCCTCACCCTCGTTACTCAATCGTGAGTTCGCGAATCAGGAAGCCTTAAATATCGACCTGAACATTTAACGAGGAACTAAAACTTTGTTTCTGAATCCATCCAAATTGTGTGTAAAACCTCACTTCTCCTTGCGGTTCGTTATGTTGCTTTACGATTTAACTATGGTTCATTTTTGGGGATATTCAAGCCGCCGCCAGAGAATCGATCAAAATTGTGACGGTGATTCCACTATTGACCATAGATTCCATTTATGTAACACGCACATTCCATAAATGAAATTCAACTTTTCATCTTTGTTGCTATAGGATATGCGGAGGAAGCGTATAATTTAATGCAACCCCGCCTTAACTCATTCAGGAAACTTATTTCTATGACCAGAAGAGAGAAAATTAAGCAGTCCTTATTAGCAAAAATGCCAAGGGATGCTATTAATCAATTTCTCTCAAGAGATAAGACCCCAGCTTCAGTTCTCTTTCTTTCTTGTATTGTCGGTGTACTTGCTGGCGTAGTGGGGACCTATTTCGAAGTCGCGGTTCATTTCATCACAGAAACTCGTACCGATTGGCTTAAAGATGAAATCGGTAGCTATTTACCCCTTTGGCTAGCCGCTTTCCTTATTAGTGCTGCATTTGCCTTTATTGGTTACTTCCTCGTTCACCGCTTTGCTCCAGAGGCTGCAGGCTCAGGCATCCCCGAAATTGAAGGTGCGATGGACGGTATGCGCCCTGTTCGATGGTGGAGAGTATTGCCAGTAAAATTTTTTGGCGGTATGGGCGCATTAGGCTCTGGTATGGTTTTAGGTCGAGAAGGACCAACCGTTCAAATGGGCGGCAGCATTGGTCGCATGGTCACCGATATCTTTCGAGTCAAAGATGACGACACTCGCCACTCACTATTAGCTTCGGGTGCCGCAGGTGGTTTAGCCGCCGCATTCAACGCACCACTGGCTGGCATCATGTTTGTAGTCGAGGAGATGAGACCACAGTTTCGCTATTCACTCATATCAATTAAAGCCGTCATCATCTCCGCGGTTTCAGCCAACATCGTTTTTCGATCAATCAACGGGCAGTCTGCCGTTATCACAATGCCTCAATACCAACCGCCTGAACTGGATGCTCTGTGGTTATTCTTGTTGTTAGGCGTGTTGTTCGGCATGTTTGGTGTGATTTTCAATAAGTTGATTACACTTTCGCAAGACCTATTTGTGGCAATACACAAGAATGACCGTAAACGCTACTTAATGACAGGTTCCCTGCTGGGCGGTTGCTTTGGCTTATTGCTGCTCTATATACCGGAGTTGACTGGCGGTGGTATTGGTATCATCCCGAACATCACTAATGGCAACTACAGCGCAAACGTGCTGCTGTTAATCTTCTTAGGGCGCGTGCTCACCACGCTACTTTGTTTCGGCTCTGGTGCACCGGGTGGTATCTTTGCACCAATGCTTGCTCTAGGAACGCTCTTTGGTTACGCGTTTGGGCTTATCGCGGCGGCATTCTTTCCTGAACTGAATATTGAACCGGGTATGTTTGCAATTGCTGGCATGGGAGCCTTATTTGCCGCCACCGTGCGAGCGCCTATCACCGGTATTCTGTTAGTTATTGAAATGACCAATAACTACTACCTGATCCTGCCGTTGATCATCACCTGCTTAGGTGCGGTAATCATTGCTCAAATGTTAGGTGGGCAGCCAATTTACAGTCAACTGCTTAACCGTACGCTGAAAAACGAAAAACTAAGACAACAAGATCTCCCTCAACAAGAGGAAGTACGTTAATTACAAATGACTCATGAAACAAAAGCACACATTCAACGTGCTTAATCTCCCGATTCCGTATCAAAATCAAAAAAGCAAACGTTAAACTTGGTATCATCCACTCAAAATTAGTTGAGTGCCCTCAAAATCTATTGATGGAAGACCTACACACTCTAACTAAGGCAAATAGTCCAATATTCTGTAATTAACTAAGTCGGAGCAAGTCGTTGAACTGGAGAAGATTAACCCAAGTAAAAAATGTGCCGCCATCTCAGGCGTCTTTAGCACTTGGCGTTATTGGGTTAGGACAAGCTTGGGCGTTATATATCCCGGGCATTGGTGAGATAATTCGTCCCTACCTCGCTGCATTCGGCGCGCTATTATTGCTGCCTGTTTTACTGCGCTATTTAACGAGCTTTAATACCTTCCTTAATGATATTCGCCACCCGTTAAGCGGAAGCTTGATGGCACCAATGAGCATGGCTTTACTGATTCTGTGCGACTATTTAGCCGAGATATCGCCAGCTATCGCCTACCCAGTTTGGTTCTGCGCGCTATTGCTTCACTTTACCATGATGGTGTTGTTCTTCAGTTTTCAGATCATCAACTTCAAAATGTCGAACATTGTACCGAGTTGGTTTCTGTATCCGGTCGGTTTGATCAGCAGTTCCTTAGCTGGCACACAGTTCGGGCACACCGTATTTTCAGAAACACTTGCGGTCACTTGTATTGGTATCTATTTCCTTATGTTGCCAGTGGTGTTGTACCGCTTGGTGTTCGAAGGCAATCTTCCTCGCCGAGCAAGACCAACACTCGCTATCATGGCAGCTCCGGTTAACTTATCTTTAGCCGCTTACTTGGTTAACTTCGACAACCCAGACCCGATTCTAACAGGTGCATTGGCGGGCATTGCCATCACCATGACTTTGTTGATTTACTTGTGTTACATCCGCCTGATGCGTTTGAAGTTCCAACCTTCGATTGCTGCCGTCACCTTCCCATCTGTGATCAGCGCTATTGCCATGCATCGTCTAACTACATTTTTCAGCGCGGAATACCCACAATGGTATTGGCTACACAAGTTTGGTTTCTTTGAGCTAACCATCGCCACCATTCTAGTGATTTGGGTTGCCGGTGGTTACGTAAAAATGTACTGGCCTGAGTTTTTCGATTCCGATTACATGTCCAAGAAGATGAAACGTTCTTAGATAAAAGCGAAAAGATCTTAGCTGAACCATCGTGTTCTGCAGTAGTCGATGATGTCAGACAAAACCAACCAAACCCAAAAAGGCCTCACACTGTGAGGCCTTTGAATAGGCAAGGTATTAATAGTTCAGGCGAGTGTTACTAGAAATGCCGAGACCTATTAGAAGTTAGCGTGAGGGCCGAATACTTCGTAGTGAACGCGTGAACGGTCAACTTTCATTGCATCTAGCTGCTCTACGATATTCTTCATGAAACCAACAGGACCACAGATGTAGAAATCGCTCTCTTCAAAGCCTTTAGTATCAGAGATAGACGCTAGATCCATTTGACCTTGATGCGTGTTTTCACATGCAGATTCATCTTTGTTCATGTACCACGTTTTCGCTTCCCAACCTTTGTCGGCAACAATATCTTTAACACGAGTCGTGAAAGAGTGTTGGCCTACGTTCTCACAAGCGTGAAGGTAAAGTACTGGCTCGTTTTTATCTTCCGTGTTTAGGAACTCAAGCATAGACTGCATTGGCGTTACACCAACACCTGCAGAGATAAGTGTTACTGGCTTGCTGCGCTCTTGATACATGAAGTCACCCGCTGGTGCGTATAGGCTAACCTCATCACCAACAGCAACCGTATCGTGTAGGTGGTTAGATACAACGCCTTGTGTCTCTTGGCCTTGTCCTTCACGTTTAACAGAAATACGGTATTGCTTGCCGTTTGGCTTATCAGACAGTGAGTATTGACGAATCTCGCTGTATTGAGAGCCTTCTGGTTTCACTTCGATACCGATGTATTGACCTGGTGTGTAATCCAGAACTTCACCGCCGTCTTTTGGCTGAAGGATAAAGCTTGTTACTAGCGCTGACTCTTCGATTTTGTCTGCAATCACAAACGCACGCGCTGCTTCCCAACCACCAACAGCTTGCTTACGCTGTAGGTAAAGTTCAGCTTCACGATCGATGAATACTTGCGCCAAGAATAGGTAAGCGGCTGTCCATGCTTCTTCCACTTCTGGAGTAAAGGCGTCAGCAGCTAGTTCACGTAATGTCTCAATCAGGTGCAAACCAACAATTTGGTAGTGCTCTGGTTGAATGTTAAAGCTTGTGTGTTTCTGAGCAATACGTTCAACGGCAGTTGTTAACGCTGCTAGATTTTCAATGTTCTTTGCATATGCCGCGATAGCTTCAAACAGTGCTACGCCTTGGCGACCTGTTCTTTGGTGAGTCATATTGAAGATATCTTTCAACTCAGGGTTATGCGTGAACATACGTTGATAAAAATGCTGAGTTAAAGCTGGGCCTGCGCTCTCAAGTAGAGGAATAGTAGATTTGATGATTTCGATATGTGCATTGTTAAGCATGAATTTACTCCGAACACTGAGCCTTATGACCTATATGTCATTTTGACTACTAAAAATTAAGAATGACTTATCGATTTTCTGAAACCTTAGTTATTTTTAGAAACTGAGTTATTTTGACTCGTTTTCATTTCAAAAAATCGCGAAACCTGATTAATGCAACCTGATTGATTGAGATCAAGAATAGTCTGTTTAATCAGCGCTATAATTGGGCTTCTCTGTATCTTCTGCACAATCAGTGCCAACTTTATCAATCCCCGTCATTACTGGTTTTCTTCTCAAAACTCATCTTATAAAAATGTCAAAAAGACCTTTTTTTTAAGTCAATAAGACTCTATTATGTAGATAAACACACACAGTTAGAGTTTTTTATGCAAGATATCTCCGCATCTACCCTCATGGAAATGACCATTGGCCTCGCAAGTGGTGTCAACGATCAAGATCGTTTCAATCGCCTGATCGATGCCATTCGCAAAACCATAACGTGTGATTGTGTCGCGCTTTTAAGCCTTCAAGGCGACACGCTAGTACCTATCGCAATGCAAGGGCTCAGCCGAGATACGTTCGGTCGTCGCTTTATCATTTCAGAACACCCACGGTTTGAAGAGATCTGCGCGTCTCGCTCTCCTGTTCGTTTCGATGCTGACAGCTCCTTACCCGATCCTTTCGATGGTTTGCTTATTGACCATGATGGCGATTTACCAATGCATGCTTGTATGGGCTTGCCTTTGCTATTTGGCGATAAGCTCTTAGGTATTCTGACTCTAGACAGCTTGAAACCTGATGTCTTCGCGAATATTCCGGCGCGTAACCTTGAAGTACTGGCAGCTATTGCAGCCTCAACCATGCAGATGGCACTGACCTTCTCGCAACTTGAGCATCAAGCAAAACAGTCAAAGCAATTACTCGAAGAATTGAACGTAGAAGCGTGGGAACGTGACGGCGGTGAGTTGATTGGTAACAGTGACACCATGGTCGCGCTTAAGAACGACATCGCTGTTGTAGCTCCATCTGAGTTTAATATCTTGATTCATGGTGACACCGGGGTTGGTAAAGAGCTTGTGGCTCGCACCCTGCACCACCAATCTCAACGTAAACGTAACCCACTCGTCTACGTAAACTGTGCTGCAATTTCTGAAAACTTAGTAGAGAGTGAACTGTTTGGTCACGTTCGTGGCGCGTTCACTGGCGCAGACAAAAACCGCTTAGGTAAATTTGCTTTAGCCGATGGTGGCACACTGTTCCTTGATGAGATTGGTGAATTGCCTTTGGCCGCTCAAAGTAAGCTCCTACGTGCGCTGCAAAACAACGAAATCCAACCGGTTGGCCAAGACAACATTCAAACCATTGATGTTCGTGTTTTAGCTGCAACCAACCGAGACTTAAAGCAAGAAGTTGAAGACGGTCGATTCAGAGCCGATTTATACCACCGATTGAGTGTGTACCCTATCGCAGTGCCAGCTCTGAAAGACCGAGGTGACGACATCAGCTTGCTAGCAGGCTTCTTCCTAGAACAGGCACGTCGTAAACTTGGTATCAACCAAGTTAAATTCCGCTCCGACGTTCTTTCTTTCCTAAACCGTTATGGTTGGCCGGGTAACGTGCGTGAACTTGAGCATGTGATCAGTCGTTCCGCATTGAAAGCGTTAGCGCGCAGCACCAATAAAAACCTGGTGACAATCACCAAGGAAGATTGTGGTCCTCTAGACCAAGATCAGCCAATTGCGACGACTCAGGTGAAAAACACACCATTATCGACACCAACGATCGACCTTTCTGCAGGGCTACGTGGTGCAACGGACGATTTTCAACGCAGTATCATTACTGAGGTGTTGGAAGATGCCAACTTTAACTGGGCACAAGCAGGGCGAGTTCTGAAAACAGACCGAGCAAATCTGACTCGACTGTCTAAGCGTTTAGGGCTAAATGTGGCTAAGTCTCATACGATCGAACGGACAAAATAGATATTAGCGGTTTGTTGCGAGCATCTGACAAAACTTGTGTATATAATGCTGCAAATTGTAACGCTAATTTTAAATATGTAGAGAGAGTTATGAAGTTTATCCGTTGGTTTTTAGGTCGTGTCATCTTGTTATTGAATTTTGTTTTCAGCCCACGTGGTGTGAAGCGTTCTCAAGAAGAACAAAGCAAAGTAAATGAGCAAGCAAAAACGCACACGTTATACCAATTCGAAGCGTGCCCATTTTGTGTGAAGGTGCGCCGCGCGATGAAACGTCAGTCGGTTCAATTTGAACTTCGTGATGCAAAAAACAACGAGCAACACCGTGCTGAGCTTGAAGCTGGCGGCGGTCGTGTGAAAGTGCCTTGTCTACGTATCGAAAAAGACGGTAAAACTGAGTGGATGTACGAATCTTCAGATATCGTGACTTACTTAGAAAAGCAGTTTGCATAAGCAATAAAGCAACAAAAGTCAGATACAAAAAATCCCTCGAATGTGAGGGATTTTTTATGTCTGTTATTTGGCGTTAATCGCTTCAAATTGGGAGCGAAAACTCAAACGACTACTTCGCTACAATCAGCATCAATTCCACACGGCGGTTACACGCCTTGCCTTGCGCAGAAGCGTTCGTACAAGCTGGAACATACTCACCGAAGCCACGAGTATAAATAGAACGACTCGACACATAGTTACTCTCTAATCGAGCCTTCACTTCTTTTGCTCGTTGCTCTGAAAGCGGATCATTGATTCGATCTGTGCCCGTGTTATCGGTGTGCCCTTCAATCACCACATCAATATCTTGGCGCTGAGCAAGGTAGCTGCCTAGCGTATCTAGCCATTGATTATAAGCTGGCTCAGGGAATGCTGAACCTGTTTTAAAGTTCACGTGCTGCTCAAGCTTTACCATCACATGGTTGCCCGGCAACACTTCAAAATCGATACGGTTTTGTCTTAAAAAGACTTCCAGTGGATCGTTAGTCGAAACGCCACGTCCGTAGTTGGTCGTGATGGTTCTGTGTTGATGAGTGCTGCTCTGAATCGAGTAGCCACGATTACTTGCTACATGAGTCGTTTGAACCACACCCCATTCAGGATGCATCAAGTCGTAATCGGTTTGTGGTGCAGTCTCTAGCATGTCACCGCCAAGTAAGTCAGTTGGTGACGTGGCTTCACACCCAGCCAAAGCTATGCTTAACATTATCGCTAAATATCTCATTACTTCACCAACCACTCATGCAGATAAACCATTCACTAATGTCTATATCGGCACCGAGGGAAAAACTTTAGACGAAAAGAAAGCAGAACCCAAAAAAGTGCTGTTGATCACAGTTAACCGTCTACTAGCTTGTCTTCAGCCGCTAGTTCGAACTGTTTGCATTTATTTACCTTATAATTGTTTTCCAATTCGTACTAAATAGTTAGAATCTCACGACTTCTCAACGCTAGAGCAAACATTATGTTTAAACCATTTACTAAATTCATCACAGCACTCGCTGCCGTACTCATTATCGCGGGTTGTAGTGAAACAGACGAGCCACAAAAAGGCGTTCAATACGAAGCGCTTCCTACTGCTCTAACAGAATTTAACTTGTCTCCGATCACTGAAATCTTCTCTCTTAACTGTGGTCACTGCCGTCAAATGGAAAGTGCCATTCCAGAGATTGAATCTCTGACAGACCAAACTATTGGCAAGATGCACGTGACGTTCAACGAAAGCGCTCAAATCAGCGCAATGATCTACTACACAGCAGTGATGCAGCTTGATGCGACGCCTGACCACGCATTCATGGACGACCTATTTGGTGCCGTTCAAATGGGTGCAGATGCAACACCTGAGCAGCGTCAACAAGCACTAGAGACAGCGTTTACTTCTCGTGGTTTGGTTAGCCCATACCAGCTGAATAAAGAACAGCAAGTCGCTCTTTTCGACTACGTTAAGCAAGCAGAAGAGATCTCAGTAAAAGGTCAGATCAACTCAGTACCAACCTTTATCATCAACGGTAAATACCAAGTACTAACAGCAGGTCACCAAGACGTTGCTGGCATTGCAAAAACGATCAACTACCTTTTGACTCAACCATAATCACGGCTTTAGTCAACTGATTAACACATTTTGTATTAACTACGAAATTCAGCACTCAATATAAATAGGTTTTACTATGTCTAAATTTGTCATCCCGGTCATTGTCTTTCTTTTGGCGGGTTTCATGATTTACCGTACTTGGACGAATCATAAGTCTGGCGGAGAAAACTTCGAACAAGGCCAACAATTTCTAATTGAAAACGGCACTAAAGAAGGCGTGATTACGACTGAAAGCGGTCTTCAATACCTTGTTCTTGAAGAAGGTACAGGCACAGAGCACCCAACTAAGAACAGCAAAGTAACGGTTCACTACCACGGTACGCTAATCGACGGCACTGTTTTCGACAGCTCTGTTGAGCGCGGCGAGCCAATCTCATTTGCTCTTAAGCAAGTAATTAAAGGCTGGCAAGAAGGTTTGACTTACATGGTTGAAGGCCAAAAAGTTCGTCTATTTATTCCAAGCACTCTAGCTTACGGTAAAGGCGGTTCAGGCCCTATCCCACCATCATCGACTCTGATTTTTGATGTAGAACTCATCTCTATCAAATAATCGAAGTGATTGATTTAAGCCCCAACATACGCGCTATGTCGGGGCTTTTTTATATCTGAACATTTGAAGCCTCTTTAGATATTTAGCTATTTAGCTATTTAGCTACTGTAACAACGACCAAATATACCCTCGAAAACCGACCACTAGACGACTGGTCTAATTTAACTTATAGTACCGCCCATGAACGAAAAAACGAATGACACACGCCTGCATGTTTTAGATGTTGGCTACCAATTAATAGTGAACAACGGCTTTAACGGCGTTGGCTTATCGCAATTGCTTAAAGAAGCGGACGTGCCGAAAGGGTCGTTTTACCACTACTTTAAATCGAAAGAGCAATTTGGCGAGGCTCTGATCCAGCACTATTTTGAGACCTACATCAGCAGAGTTGAAACTATTTTGGTTCATGGTGAAGGCAACCATTACCAGAGAATTGTCAGTTATTTCACTCGATGGTCACAGATTGAAAACGGCACCTGCAATGCTCATAAATGCTTGGTCGTTAAACTCAGCGCGGAAGTTTCTGATCTTTCTGATCCTATGCGCCAAGCGCTATTAAAGGGTGCAGAAAAAGTGACGAATACCATCGAACAGTGCATTGTCGGCGGTATTGAAGATGGCTCCATAAAGGTTGAAGAGAGCCAAGAAGCAGCTCAGAACCTATACTCAATGTGGTTAGGCGCCAGCTTATTGAGCAAGCTGAGCCAAAGCTCACATAGCTTACAGTCAGCTTTGAGCCTTACCGAACGAATTTTAAAAGGTGAAAGCTAATAACGCGCAGCGCGCTTTATTGGCTTTAACTTAAAAAAATCACCCGCCCTCTTATCAATTTGATGACGGCGGGATTTTTAGACAACAAGACTAGACGACTGGTCTAATTCTAAATGTATAAAATACACAATTAAGGACATCCAATGACTCAACAAGACAATCGCCGAATCGTATTGGCTTCTCGCCCAGTTGGCGCACCGACTCAAGACAACTTCCGTTTAGAGACAGTAGCTGCGCCAAGCATCAAAGACGGCGAGATGTTACTTCGCTCAGTTTACCTTTCTCTAGACCCATACATGCGTGGTCGTATGAGCGATGCTAAATCTTACGCAGATCCCGTTACGATTGATGAAGTGATGGTAGGCGCAACCGTATGTCAGGTTGAAGAATCAAACCACGCTGATTACGAAATTGGCGAGTGGGTACTGGCTTACACAGGTTGGCAAGATCTTGGTGTGTCTAACGGTGAAGGCCTTATCAAACTAGGTAAAGAACCAACGCACCCTTCTTACGCGCTTGGCATCATGGGTATGCCTGGTTTTACTGCTTACATGGGCTTGCTTGATATCGGCCAACCTAAAGAAGGCGACACGCTAGTCGTTGCAGCAGCAACAGGTGCTGTAGGCGCAACCGTTGGACAAATCGGCAAACTAAAAGGCTGTCGTGTTATCGGCGTTGCAGGCGGTCAAGAGAAGTGTCAGTACGCGAAAGAGATTCTTGGCTTTGATGAATGCATCGACCACAAAGCTGACGACTTCGCGGAGCAATTGGCTAAAGCGTGTGACAACGGCATCGACGTTTACTTTGAAAACGTTGGCGGCAAGGTATTCGATGCAGTAATGCCTCTGCTTAACACAGGTGCTCGTATTCCTGTGTGTGGCCTTATCTCTCAATACAATGCGACTTCACTGCCTGAAGGACCAGATCGTATGTCTAGCCTGATGGGTATGCTGCTTGTTAAAAGAATTAAGATGCAAGGTTTCATCATCTTTGATGACTACGCACACCGTTACAACGAATTTGCTGTTCAAATGACAGAGTGGTTGTCTCAAGGCAAGATGCACTATCGTGAGCACCTGGTTGAAGGTCTAGAAAATGCGCCACAAGCATTCATGGGCCTATTGGAAGGTCAGAACTTCGGTAAGCTTGTTATCAAAACGAACGAAGCTAAATAAATTCAATAAACTGAACCCGTTAACTAGGTAGAATCATGATTACTTTGCATCACCTGAATAAGTCGCGCTCAAAGCGCATCATCTGGCTATTGGAAGAGCTTGGGGTAGATTACCAAATCAAACCCTACCAACGAGACAGTGTCACTTTTCTTGCACCACCAGAACTCAAATCCATTCACCCATTGGGTAAATCTCCTGTCATTGAAGACGATGGCGTCGTGATCACTGAATCTGGTGCTATCACGGAATACCTAATCGACAAATACGGTCAGGGTAAGTTCGCACCTACACGCGGCACCGCAAACTACGTTGAGTATTCGCAATGGCTTCACTTCGCTGAGAGTTCAGGTATTTTGCCAATGCTGCTTAAGATCTTTGTAATGAAGGACGGCTGTGAAACTAACTTCCTAGGCGGTTATGCAGACGATGAAAACCAAAAGATCCTCACTTACGTGAATAATGCACTTGAAGGTAAAACCTACTTGGTTGCAGACACACTAACAGGTGCAGATTTTATGATGTCGTTCATCGTAGAAATCGTGGGTAACTTTGGTGCAACTGCGCTTTACCCTAACATCGCTAAATACGGTGAACTTTTAAAGAGCCACCCTGCTTACCAAAAAGCTGAGCAAGTAGAGCTAGAACACTCGAACTGATCGAGTTTCACTCAAACACGTGCTTGCTAGAGTAAACACAAGAAACTAAATGAAGCCAAAGCCGATTTATCTTCTGCTTTGGCTTCTCATTTGTCTTCATTTCGACAACAATACCGAACTCTAACTGAACAGCCATAGAGTTTGATCTTAATGCCAACAAACCTCGCTCAATACACACCTCTGCACCTAGCAAACACGAATGTCGATTTAGCGCTACCGACTCGTTTTACGTTTCCGTATTACTATACCCCGCACCCTGTGTGTGAATTCGCTATGCTGCAGCTTCAGCAATCACTTGTCGACTGTGGTGTGAATGAAACCTCGCAAGGTAATCTCTACGCTGTTCTTCTTGTTCAGAATCCAACCACACAAGGGTTAGGTTACCTTTCTGCGTTTTCAGGTTTGCAGTTAGATCCGTCTTTGGCCTCTCAGTTAAACAACATTAACTTTGTTCTACCAGCCTTCGATTCAGAACAGTTTCAATCTCAAAACAGTGCGAACCTTGCTCGACAATTGCAGCTCTCGGACGACATTGAAAAGCTGCAACAGTCGCACAATCTAGACACATTATTGGCCGAGCTTGAAGAGTTAACAGTCGAATCAGCACAAGCTATCGAAGCCTTTCAGTTGGCGATGACCGTGAATAAAGCTCAACGTAACGAACTCAGAGAGCAAGCCAATCAAGAAAAGGCATTGGGGAATCTAGAGTCAGCGGCGAATTTGCTCAAACAACTGGGCAATCAAAGTAGCCAAGAGAAACGCGACCTAAAAGCGCTTCGTATCGAATGGAAACAAAAGATCGCAGAACGCCAATCACAAGTTGATTTGATCGAAAGCGAACTGAAAAACCGTAAGCAAGACCACCAAGCCATTTCAGAACAGTTAGAAACTCAACGTCTCTCTCACTATCGCTTTATCGATCAAGCTCTCGAATCAAAGAGCCTACTTGAATTGTTAGATGACAAAGACGCTCTTGAAGGCTCTGGCGACTGTTGCCTGCCCAAGCTGCTTAACTTTGCTTTTGAACACGGGTTTAAGCCATTAGCTTTGTCTGAGTTTTGGTGGGGATTACCGCCTACAGATATCATTCGACAACACGCAAACCTCTACCCGGTTTGTCAGAGTAAAAGCTTTGAGATCCTCGACCACCAGCTAACTCATATTGAATTAGAAGATAATCCGCTTATCGTGAACCCTGCGGTTGGTAAGTCGTTTGATATTGTCTATGAAGACGATGAAATCGTAGTCGTCAATAAGCCAGAAGAGTTCTTGTCGGTTCCCGGTAAGTTCATCGAAGATTCAGTTTATACCCGCATAAAAGCGCGTTACCCGGATGCGACTGGTCCTTTGATTATCCATAGGTTGGATATGTCGACGTCAGGTTTGTTGATCTTGGCGCTCACGGCGGAATCAAACAAGCATATTCAGAAGCAGTTCATTAATAGAACCGTAGAGAAACGCTACACCGCTTTGTTAGATGGCGAGATAACGGGCGAATCTGGCAATATCAGCCTTCCTTTGCGCGGCGACATCACGGACAGACCAAGACAACTGGTTTGTCACCAACACGGCCGAAATGCAGAGACCCATTGGCAAGTGGTTAGCACTCACAATGGCAAAGCCAAGGTTCACTTGTACCCTAAAACAGGGCGAACCCACCAGCTGCGAGTGCACTGTGCTCATCCATTAGGGCTTGGTGTACCTATTCGTGGTGACGACTTATACGGATACAAACGCGAGCGCTTACACCTGCACGCTGGCTACTTAAAGTTGATTCACCCGACAACCGGTGAATGGATGGAGTTTGAAGTGCCTTCCGAGTTCTAAACTCTAACTTATCGAGCTAAGACTCTTATCTCACTCAATATTTGATCTCATAAAACGCATCAAGGTTCTACAACTGCTTAAGGTATAGAACCCTGATATTTAATTTTAATGTGATTATCACAGTTCATTAGCGTACTTTAGTTACTGAGTTCAATACTGCAGACGCCTAGCCCATCACATCTTTGCGCTGGTCAACACATTCGAAAGAGCCCATTTCGAACTCGCGACAGATCCATGGTCGGTTTTCGTAGATAGTACACATCAGTGTTTCTCTATCTACCGCAGAACACCAGCCGTCGTCTAAGCGCTTCATGGTTTCACCGCCCCATTCATCATAAGCGATGTGCTCTTCAGGTACGCCCGTATCTGTGATGATCATAACCTCTAAACGACAACAGCATGCCTGACAATTTGCACAGGTTACTTCGGGTTCGGTTACGTTCTTTATATCTATCGTCATAAGTGACTACACTGCTAAATTTTGCGTATAGTAATCGAAACCGCCCGCTACGGCTAATAAAGATAGTGCGGCGCGGCGTTTTCATTGATGTAGAAATAACAAAGGGCGCTGTGATTCACTCACAACACCCATAATATTTCGACTTTTCAGCGCGGCTTATCGCCACAGGCTCTATTTAGAACAGGCTCGCGAAGAACAGCTTAACGTAGTCTATTAAACGTTTGAACAAACCGCCCTGTTCAACCGCTTCAAGCGCGATCAAAGGCTGAGTTTGAACATCTTCGCCATCAACGGTGTAATGAACCACACCTAGAGTTTGACCTTCTGCAATTGGCGCTTTCAGTTCAGAGTTAAGCTCGATAGATGCAGTCAGCTTTTTACTGTCTGACTTAGGCAACGTAATGAACGTGTCTTCTGCCACACCTAATTTCAATGTGTCTTGCTCACCAAACCATACCTTCTCTTCAGCCACTTGTTCGCCGCCTTTATGCGGGTTTAGTGTATCGAAGAAACGGAAACCGTAGCTCAACAGCTGTTTGCTGTCTGATTCACGGCTCTTAACGCTTGATGCGCCCATCACAACCGCGATAAGTCTCATCTCACCTTGTGTCGCTGAACTCGCCAAACTGTAGCCAGCACCAGAGGTGTAGCCCGTTTTCATGCCATCAACGGTTAAGCTTCTATCACGCAACAAGCCATTACGGTTATGTTGAGTGATGCCGTTGTAACTGAAAGAGCGTTCGCTGTATAAGCCATACACATCCGGTAAATCACGAATAATGGCACGACCGAGTAACGCGATATCGTAAGGAGTCGAATAGAGGTCGTCTGCATCCAAACCATGTGCATTGGCAAAATGGGTGTTTTCTAGCTTCAGAGAGGTAGCCCAAGAGTTCATCAGGTCAACGAATGCATCTTGTGAGCCTGCAACATGCTCTGCAATCGCAACGCTAGCATCATTACCGGATTGAATAATCAAGCCACGATAAAGATCCATCATTGCTACATCGGTGTTTACTTCGATGAACATTTTTGAAGAGTCTGGGAAGTTCTTCGCCCACGCGTTCTCACTGATTCGTACCTGATCATCAGCAGAGATGTTGCCTCGCTTCATCTCTTGACCTGCCACATAACTGGTCATCAGTTTGGTCAAGCTTGCTGGGTTTAACTTCGTATGTGCGTTTTTTTCTACCAGCACATCACCAGAATTAAAATCAATTAACACATACCCTTTTGCGCCTAGGCTAGGTGGGCTTGGTACTATAGAAGGTGCTGCGATAGCTGCATTACTTACCATCGCGGCGTTACTTACAATGAATATACTTAATAGAGGGAGAGAGTATTTGGAAAACAGTTTCATTGAATCAAACCTAAGTTAACGTTTTGAGCAGTATAGACAAATGCTAGCAAAAGAAGCGCGAACTTTACGTTGCTTTACGTATTTGTACCATTCGTTACAAATAAAAAAGTATAATCTGCGATCTGACCATATTTTCCACAACTAATATTTACTCCACGAATGCACTCAACGCCTAATGCTATCGCTCAGGCATGCGTCTAAATAACATTTCAACAAAGCCAGTAATACGCTGTTTGCTCTCGCTTGGCTCTAAATCAGGTTGGATGCCAGACTGTGCTAATGCTTGCCATTGTACGACCTCTGAGTTAGGTACGAAAAACGCAATGTACAACGACCCTTTCTCCGCGACTTTACCTTCACCATCGTAAAATGGCACACCAGTAGATAGCTTAATCGCATCGAAGATAGACTCATCGTGCAGTTCCGATTCTTCCGCTAATCCAAAGCCTACAACAACATCACCGACACCATCCTGCTTTAACTGATAACCTTTACTTGAGAGCTGTTCTTGAATCGAATCACGCACTAAATCGGTTACCACGGTTTCATCGTATTTTTGAGAAAGGTAAACCTTTTCTGACTCAGGGTGCCAGGAGTACGTCATCACGCCGTGTTTCATGAAACCAAAGTCACCGCTAGTGACCACACCATAATTGTGCGTTGGCGGCATTTCTTGTGTGGTACATGCTGTCATTCCAATCGCTATCAAAGCCAATAACACTGCTTTTTTTATGCTTTTTGTTGCACAAATGGATCGTTTTATCATTCGAGGCTTCCTTACCTATATAAGAATAACTATCAATTCAACCTCCAACATAAATAGTAATTATGTTAATAGAAAGGTCATTAAACGTTTGCGTAATCGCTAACCTTCACCTCTGTCTGTTTTGGGGGTTTAATCACAAAAATAGAGTTGGTATAGTTCTCCCCGTTAAACAAAACCAGACCATTCGAGGCACGGAGCTTCCTCAATCATCTCATGAAGAGAAGAATTGGTACCGACAAAGTATCGGCAAATTTAAGAGGGTCAAACAATGGAATTCAATATGGTTGAAATTTTAGGTTACGCTGCGTCTATTATGGTCGCAATTTCATTAACAATGAAAGATATCGTTCGTCTGCGTGTCCTTAACTTTATTGGCTGTGCACTCTTCACAGCATACGGCATCATGATTGACGCATGGCCAGTTGCAGCCACCAACGGCTTTATCGCTTGTGTAAACATCTACTTCCTTGCAAAAATGCAAAAGGAAAAAAAAACGGAAGCGATGAAAGCAGCGAAAGCTTAAATTAACGATTAGCCTTTCAAATAATTCTGAAAAAGCCCAAATAGAGCGATCTATTTGGGCTTTTTTGTGTTTGTCGTTCTCAAGAGCTCGATTTGTGTGAACAAAACTTTTCAATTCAATGAGGCTTTCAACCGATCATATGTAAGCAACGTGATATTCGTTCTCTCGATACGCTTGAGTGTTGTTACGTCCACTCTCTTTTGCTTGATAAAGCGCTTTGTCGGCTTTATCGATAGCGGTTTCAATGTCAGTCAGTGCTTGAGCATGGCAACAACCAGCGCTGATTGTTACTGGCGACACTAAGCCTTGAAGTTGCTCAACACATAACCGTAACGCCTCTGATAATTCGAATAACTCATGTTCATCACAATCAAACGTCACCAAAATAAACTCTTCACCGCCATAGCGTGCAATCAAACGACGACGGTTAACAAATCTCTTCAGTGATTTTGCGACCTCACAGATAACCCTATCGCCTTGAGCATGACCATATTGATCGTTCACCCGCTTGAAATGGTCAATATCCAGCAAAATGACGCCGACATTCGTTATCGGATAAGGTGACTTCTGAGTAATTTTCAGTTTTAGCTGCTCGATAAAACTCCGTCGACTAGGAAGCCCAGTAAGGTAATCGAGGCTAGCCACATCTAAGAGCTTTAAGTGACGATGTCGCAAATAAAGCACCAGAACAACAATGATACTCAGTAGACTAACAACCAACGTCATCAAACTTGCCAACAACAAGCTGTGGTTTTTGTTGAGCTCTTGTTCTAAGACACCAGCAGAAATGACCCAATTCAGATACGGATAAAACTTGTAGAAGATGTTTTTACTCGTCGTGCCATCTGCCGTAGAGATAGAGTAACTAAAGTGACCTTCAGGTTCATCGACGACTTTATCGATAAGCAACTCTGAAGAGTCATCAATCAAGGTTTTTAAGTGCTCGTGTTCAAAGTTAGGCTGAAGGACTAACGTGCCCTGTAAATCAACGATATATACATAGCCACTATCGCCATACGAGTACTTTCTCAGTTTGTCTTTAAGTGCTTCGAGATCAACCAGATACATCAGTTCATCTTTATAAGTGGTCGCCACTAATGTATTGCCACTCGGTAGCCTCACTGAATACGCGACCTTCGCACGCTTGCCAACTTCATGTGGATTGGCGTGCGAGTATTGGGTCATTCCAGACTGTAAGCTCAGTTGTTGTTGAATATGGGTTAAATGCGCGCGATTTTTCCCTTGTAAAAACGGGTGATATAGATGAATACCTTGTGGTGACATCAGGTAGATATAACCAGACTCTCCAATCACCAATTCGTTGGCAATTCGAATGACTTCTTCAACTTCTTGTTCTGGAGAGACACGCAGTGCGTGAGAGGCGACGGTATCAGTCACACCTTTTAGATAGGTTTTGATCGCTTCGTTGACTGTGGTGTCTACGATGTCGTAACTCGCGTTCACAATAGTACGAAAGAAGAATTGGTTGGAATCTAATAATGATTCTTTCGTCCGGTTGAATTGAACAGCAGAGAGGATCAGAGAAACTACGGCCAGCACAATTGAGAAACTAAGAATGTATTTACGTCTGACTTTCAAGATTACCCCATAGCTTTCTAATTTTAGGTAACGCTATTTTTTGTTATAGGCAGACTGTTTTATATCATACTTATCTTTTTTACTGAACGAGTGTCGATATTCTGAGAGGTTTCTATACGCAATCTGTGACTTATAGCAAAAACGCCGAACTGGATTCAGTTCGGCGTTTTAATTTTACGCTTCAGTCATGTATTTAAATCAAACTAAGGTATTGATAAATAAACTTAAAATCATTCTCATTCGTTATCTATGAATACATAATCTAGCGTTAGATTAAGAACAAACCTGAGTCCAGCTACCATCACTGCCCGGTTCAGAACTTGTCCACCAGTTTGCTTGGTAAATACTGCCGTTGTGAACCACTTGGTCACCTGTGTTTGCATGGCTTGGATTACCTGCCCAATCTTTCTGAGGTAAGTCTGGGTAAACCGCTAAACCTGCCGTATCACATGTACCTGGATTGGTGCCACCATCGCCAGGGTTACCGCCACCTGAACTGATATCACCTAATGGTAGATCTGGCTGCTCGAAGCTAAACGCGTAATCAACGCCACCGACATTCACCGCGTAGTTAGCAGGGCCAGAAATTGGCAAGTAATACACCATGTCTAACTCATACACACCGCCAGCAGGAAGCTCTTCCCATGTCGGCAACGTAAACGCCACTCGGTGCATGGTTCCATCTAGTCCACCGATGTTATCCGCGCGAGTATGACCTGAAGCAATCACGGTCAAACCACCACCCGATTGATCTTTCGCGTTATCAGGTGCAGATACTGGGATATCGAATTGGAACTCAGTTCCACCCGGAAGAGCTTGCCCTGTGTTGTTCGTGAACGTGATCTTAGGGTTGATTGGGTAGTTTTGGTCACCGACTTTGAAGCCACCAACCGATACCGCGATATCTAGCGCTTCTGTTGGAATAGCACCCGTCGCTACTTTGTTTCCATATGGTGTTGCAGACTTAAACTTATCGTAGATAGCTTTCGTCATGGTGTTACCCATGTGGAACTCACCGTTACCGCTGTTACACGCTTGCTCAGTCGTATCGATAGAGCTTCGGTTGCCATTCGCATCGAGAACATAACAGTTATAATCCCCTGCTAGTTCCCAGAACATAATGCCGCCGATCTCTTTGTCGATAACGTAGTCCGCTTTCACGTCGATAGACTGTTTATCTTCTGTTGAAAGGAATACGCCCTTCTCTGCGTTCCACAACCAAGGGGCAACCGCCACACTGTCGTAGTTTCTCGTGTAAGTGCCCGTTAGAACATCTGAAGGATCATTCACAGGATCAAGCTTGTAAGCTTCAGCGTAAGAGCCCCAAATACCCTTCTCTAGGTTCTTCGCGTGCCACATAGGGTTAGAACCCGCGCCCATTTCGTTACCTTTTGGATCGGTATCGTGCCACATGTTGTCGATACCAATAGCGCCATGGCCACAGTTGTTTTTCTCGCCTTCACCCGTACCCGCTGAACATTCAGATTGGTTTGGCAGTGCTGCTCGGCCCCAAAGACCATTCTCACCACCCGTTACGCCTTGCCAACCACGAGTGTAGTAAGGCACACCGATGTTAATACGGCCTGCTGGCATAGAACCACGGAAGTAATGGTAAGCCCAATCCGTGTTCAGATAACCAATACCACCGTAAGCCGCCGTGTCGTATACGTTCCACTGCGCTAGCTCTGAATCTTTACCCGTATCAAACAAGGCTGCGTTATGACCTACGTGATCGTTCCACGCACCGTGAAGGTCGTAAGACATGATGTTTACGTAATCGAGGTACTTGGTTACATCGAATGTTTCCATACCGCGTAATAGGTAACCAGAAGAAGGCGCTGCGATCGTTAACATGTAGTGATTGCCATCTTGCGCAGACGCCGCATCGAGCTTCTCACGTAGCACTTTCATCAACACTTGGTACGACGCCCACAGGTATTGACGACGCGGCTCCATGAAGTCTTTGTCGTATGGGTTACCTGCGCCAGCCATAGAAGTTGGGTATTCGTAATCGATATCTAGACCATCGAACTGGTACTTACGCAGCATTTCGACCGCTGAAGTCGCGAATGTTTCGATACCTTGATGGTTGATAGAACCATCA
The DNA here is from genome assembly GCF_041466145.1 of Vibrio sp. 10N.239.312.D08. NCBI lineage: Bacteria > Pseudomonadati > Pseudomonadota > Gammaproteobacteria > Vibrionales > Vibrionaceae > Vibrio > Vibrio sp. 10N.239.312.D08. Next base: position 68,708 of record NZ_JBFSSD010000016.1, read on the forward strand.
GCATTGGTCGTCATGGTGTAGAAACCACCATCAGCCACGCGGCTGCCATCAGTCGCGAAGTGACCACCTGTTTCAGCCCAACCACCGATTGAGATTAACGTTTTCACGCCGTGTTTTTTCTTCGCTGTCGCTAATGCACCGAAGTGACCTTTGAAGCCTAATGCCGGATCAACTTCCACACCCGGCCACTCTTTACCAACCGCTGCGTTATTTGGATCGTTTACATCACCGACGTTTACTTTGCCATCTGAACCGATGCTCACGAAAGCGTAGTTAATGTGTGTGAGTTGTTCCCAAGGAATATCATTTACTAGGTAAGCAGCTTGTGGGTCATCCCCTGCACGCCAACTTGTGAAGTAACCAATGACACGACGGGGATGGTCTGCGCCCATTTTCTCACGGCCTTCATCATCGTAAATTGTACAGTAAGGAACATCGACACCTTGAGTTTGATATAAGCCATCAGGGCGACATGTGCTCACTGTTGGAGCGCCGTTCACGGTCAAAGATGCCAACGCAGAATCTGCAGTCGCACCTTGGTCGTCTGTTGCTTTCGCGTAAACCGCTAAAGAACCCGCTTGAGTTGTTGTGTAATCTAACGTGTAAGGGCTCGTTGCAGCAGTGCCCACAAGAGCACCCGCTACGTAGAAATCAACCTTATCAACCGTGCCATCGCTATCTGCTGCCGTTGCTGTCAGTGTGACTACACCACCAACATCAACAGATGTCACTGAAAGTGCAACTGAAACTGTCGGTGCTTCATTCCCTGGTTGTGCTGAATCAACAGAAACAGAAACCGCACTTGCAACACTTGCTGCGCCTTCATTATCCGTTGCAACAACAGAAACCTGATGATTACCCGACGTTGCAGCCCAAGTCGTTTCGAAAGGTGCCGCTGTGACTACCGCAACAGATGCGCCATCAACAAAGAACTCAACCGAAGCCACACTGCCATCAGAATCTAGTGCTGTTGCACTCAATACAACATTATCGCCTTCAGTAATCACGTCAGAAGCAGAGGGTGCCGTTAATGAAGCCGTTGGTACTTCATTTGGCGTACCGCCACCTCCGCCACCACTACACACATCAATCTTTTTCCATTGTGCATAGTCACCCTCAAATTGGCTCGGGTTGTTATTTTGATTCCAGTAATTCGCTGAGTACGCGCTGCCGTCATGTGAAACCTGATCACCACCGGTGTACACCGTGGCGGAATCCCACGCTTCTAACGTTGAACAATCCACAGCCGCGTAGCTGTTGAACGCCATTAAGCATGACGCGGTGAGAGTACTGAGTGTAAAAACTTTCTTGGCCACTCTTCCTTGGTTTAGGTGCATGTTAGCTGTCCCTTAAGTTATTGTTTCAAGATGCTTAATTTAAGTGTCATATTTCTCATCACTTAAATCTCTTCGCAAAACAACTGTAGGTAACAGTGCCAATTTAACACCTAAAATATTCGAAATTTATAAAATGACTCGCATTAATTTGTTTATAGCATGCAATGAGTCGACACTTATTTTGCACGAACAACTAATATTAAATTTATTTCGGTACGCTAAAAAATATCGCCTAATTCGTATCCTTAATTACAAAACTCTATTCATATCTGCTTTATTTGTTCGTTCTGAAATTTCGTTTTAAAACTAACCAAAAGGGATTGATTTCGCCGTAGAACTGATTTCTTTTCTAAATTTGCCCACTTTTTCTTAACAATTGTGGTAGTATCGCGGATTTTTTTGACGAGCCTCACATTTCCAATGCAAGTGTGGGAGAAATACATAGGCTCGAAAGAGCCAAATATAGCGAAGAAATAATGTCCAACTTGACGCAAGTCGCCAACGAAAACATCAACGCAGAATCTACTTCTATCGATTTCAATAAAGCTCAATCTTTGGGTGAAAAACTGGAACTCGGAAACCCAGTCTTTTGGCTTAGTGGCAGTTTTTTAACCCTCTTTGTCATCCTAGCCTTCACCAACACCTCCGTGTTGTCCGAACTTGTAAACATCGGCTTTAGTTATTCAACTAAGTGGTTCGGTGCTTTCTGGCAAGTCCTACTACTTCTCAACTTCATTATCGGTTTAGTGCTTGCACTAGGTCGCACCGGCCACGTTCGCTTAGGAACGCTTGCCCTACCTGAAATGACCACCTTTAAATGGATGTCTATCGTCCTATGTACGCTGCTAGCCGGCGGTGGTGTGTTCTGGGCAGCCGCAGAGCCTATCGCTCACTTTGTTTCAGCTCCGCCACTGTATGGCAACGCAGATCCTCAAGCGATGGCGTTCAATGCTCTATCACAATCTTTCATGCACTGGGGTTTCCTTGCATGGGCAATCTTAGGTGGCTTGTCTTCCATCGTGTTAATGCACCTGCATTACGACAAAGGTCTTCCTCTTAAGCCACGCACGCTGCTTTACCCAGTACTTGGCGACAAAGCAATCAATAGCTGGATTGGTAACGTAGTCGACGCATGCAGCATCGTGGCTGTAGCCGCAGGTACTATCGGCCCTATTGGCTTCCTTGGCCTACAAATCAGCTACGCGCTGAGCGAACTTTTTGGCATTTCTGACAGCTTTGCAACACAAAGTGTCGTTATTATCTTTGCTATCGCAATGTACACGCTTTCTGCTTTGAGCGGCGTGAACAAAGGTATCCAACTGGTAAGCCGTTACAACATCATCTTGTCTGTGTGTCTAATCGGCTACATCCTTCTTGTTGGCCCAACGAGCTTCATCGTTGATGGCTACCTGCAAGGTATGGGCGAAATGGTTGATAACTTCATCCCAATGGCGCTATACCGCCAAGATACAGCATGGCTAGGTGGCTGGACTGTGTTCTTCTGGGGTTGGTTCTTAGGTTATGGCCCAATGATGGCGATCTTCATTGCTCGTATCTCACGCGGCCGTACTATTCGCCAAATGATCGTTTCTATTAGCATCGTTGCACCGCTTGTAACGTGTTTCTGGTTCAGCATCGTTGGTGGTAGTGGTCTAGCGTTTGAATTAGAGAACCCAGGTGTGATTTCTAGTGCGTTCGAAGGCTTCAACCTTCCGGTGGTTCTTTTAGCAATTACCGCGCAACTGCCGTTCCCAACTCTGATTGCAATTCTGTTCCTGATCCTGACGACCACGTTCATCGTGACAACAGGTGACTCAATGACTTACACCATCAGTGTGGTAATGACGGGTACGACAGAGCCAAACGCAGCGGTACGTACTTTCTGGGGTATCATCATGGGTGCGGTAGCGATCGCACTTATCTCAATGGGTTCAGGCGGCATCTCCGCTCTACAGTCGTTCATTGTAATCACAGCGGTTCCGGTATCGTTTATCTTGCTCCCGTGTCTATGGCACGCGCCGAAGATGGCGAAGCAGATGGCAAGAGATCAAGGTATCGCTTAATACCTGACCCGATTTAGTTTCGGGTAGCGTAGAACACTAAAAAGCCACTCAAGTGATTCACCTGAGTGGCTTTGTTTTATCTGTTCGTTACTTCTATCTACGAAGCTTATTTCAACCGATAGTTCGGCTTATTGAAACTTTTCACCCGCAGCAACCATAAACGACATCTCAACCAGTAGCTCAGGATTAGCAAGTTCTGCTTTCACGCATGCACGGCTTGGCGCGCAGCCTTCAGGGAACCACGCTTCCCAAACTTCATTGAGTGCATCAAAGTTAGCGAAATCCGTGAGATAAATAGTCACTGACAATACGCGAGATTTGTCGCTGTCTACCAAACTCATCATTTCTTCGGCTTGTTCGAAGATTTGCTGAACCTGACTCTTAATTCCTGCTGTTGTATCCGTCTCTGCCACTTCCACAAAGCTTGCAATACCGTTAAAAACAGTTACATCAGACCAACGTTTGGTCGGGTTAATTCTATGAATTTTCACTGGTTATACTCTTCTTATAATTAGGGTGAACATCAGCGTAATCTAATCCAAATCGCGAATATTGAAAACAAAAATTGGAAAACTCGCGGTACCTTTTGAACAGCACTATCGCTTCCCCATTGCTTTGGTTCTCAACATCACTAGCCTTTAAGCCCCTATCGAGACAATAAGTCGCTACCTATTAAGTTTTTAGATAAATATATTAATTATTATTCTCAATGCGAAATTTAATCTGAACTCTTGCGGTCATATTCAAGGATTTTATTAAATGGAGTACTTTTATGCATGTTCAAACCTATGATTTAAAACAGAGTAATGTGGGATATAACCTTGGAGTGGTTGGAGTAGCATTAGTGCTCGCTTGGATTGGAATTTATAAGTTTACGCCAACTGAAGCGATGCTCATTGAACCGCTAATCGCGAATCATCCTGCAATGAACTGGCTTTACAATCTGTTCTCAGTACAAGCTGTGTCTAACATGGTGGGTGGCGCGGAGATCATCGTCGCGATTGGATTGATCGTTGGATTTAAGAAGCCGACAGTAGCTTTCTACTCAGGCATTGCTGCATCGGCTATCTTTGTTGTGACACTTAGCTTCCTGGTTACAACGCCAAACGCTTGGAAAGTATCGGATGGCATCTTAGTCACTAACTTCTTCCTAGTGAAAGATATCCTGTTTTTGGCTATCGCGATTAGCGTAATCGAACATAACAAACCTCAGAAGTAACCGTAAATCTAGAAGTGGCCAAACCTAGAAGTAACCTTAAACCTTTAAATAAAAAGACTCGAAGCTAGCTAGAAGTACGCTGCCAGCTTCTAATGTATAAGGCACTGATAGTCACCTAGTCAGCTAAAACCTTACGATAAAAATTAGCATCTTGATGTTCTCCTTTAAACACCGCGTAGCTCTCAACATACTCGACCAATTCAAAACCGGTATTGGATAAGATTTTGTTGGAACCGATATTGCCCACTAACGCATAGGCATCAACATATTTAAGGTTGGTCTGTTCCTCCAAATAGAGTAGAAACTGCTTTACTGCGTTAGACGCAATGCCTTTTGAAGCAAAGGAACGACCTACTCGATACCCTAGCTCTCCACTATGGGCGATCTGGTCGATATCGCGGATGTTGATTCTTCCACAGACAGTGCCATTGGCATCTTTGATCAACATAGGAATCATCTCACCATTCTCGTATTCAGTTAGAAAGCTGGTGATTTGCTCGGTCACACCTGCATTTGAATAGAAGCTATCACCCCTAACTGGAATAAATTGCTCAAACCACTCTCGATTTTCGACCTCAAAATCCAAAAGCGCACTCGCGTCATTCGGTTGAAGTAAGTGTAAAAATACATCCATGACAAATACTCTAATGTTTCCCTAAAAAGCCGCACCTTATGATTCATGAACCACGGCTTATTAATACGGTTACGGTAAACCTCTCAATTTCTTGGCTGGGTTACCTGCGTAGATACCTTTTTCGGTGATGTCTTTCGTTACCACACTGCCCGCGCCGATTACTGCACCTTCGCAAATGCTGACAGACAGAACCGTAGCGTTAGAACCGATCGTGACGTTGTCAGCTATCAAGGTACGCCCCCCAACTTTCAGGATTAGGTCTGGCTTGCCCTCATTGAATAAGTCGTTGGCAAACATGACTCCGTGACCAACAAAGCAGTCACTTCCAATGGTCACATACTCACAGATAAAGGTGTGAGATTGAATCTTGCTTCTCGCACCTATCACGGTGTTCTTTTGAATCTCAACAAAGGGGCCAACGAACACATCATCTTTAAGCTCACAGCCATAAACGTTACTTGGCTCGATGATAGTGACATTCTCGCCACAGGTAATATCAGTAATCTGTGAATTTAATACTCTTGGACTTGCCATACTTCACTTCCTCTCGACATTAGCGTCACAATTCAACCTAAGAGATTGTGCCGTAAGCATTAAAGTGCAGCAAATAGATATGTTGAGAGTTGGCAATGGATCAGAAATTCTGCATAAATTAAAACAGTCCCACCAGCACAACTGACAACAGCACCCCACCGATAAAACTTGGGGCGTGGAATGGCTGAGCTTTAGATCTAACGTACTCTTTTTGAAGGTCTTCTTGGTAAGTTTTAACGGCGAGTTCTTTTACGTAGTTATTTTGCATAATAAGCTCCTTCTTAATCAGTAAGAGAAGCTTAAGACTTGAAGTTAGGTTGAGGTAAAGCAAAAAATCAGATTAATTGAACACTTTATTTTTGTTACTCGAGGATTACCCTGAACACATCGTTATTCACGCCGCCAACATCTACTAACTCTCCCGGTTTCATTAGAAGCGAGGTGTTAAGCTGTCGTGTTGAACGTGGCTCTTTTGTTTCTCGAATCACTAACATATCGACAAAATAGCCAGAGTCTTTCTTTGATATTGAGCCAGAAAACGTAACGCTTTCAACCCTATCGGCAAGGACTGAATTGAATGTTTTATCCTCTAAAACACCTGCGGCGATGGATGTATCACCATAAAATAGCGTGATGGTTGTTGGGTCGGGTACCAACTCTTGATTGGACGAACACCCTATTAGGGTAAGGCATAGCAGTAAAATGGCTCGAAATTGCATAAACTGGTTTTCTTTATTACGTTAAGCGTCTGTTTTTCATATTAAAACACTTCAACCTTATAAATACCATGTTTACGGGATAAGCTTAGGTGTGTCGCTTCGATGGACTTGAGTAATGAAGTGAACGGATCAGATCTCGGCCTGTTGAGTTTGCTCCCTATTTGGAAGCTAAACCGAGATCTGATCGATATTATCGAGAAGGGTTCAATTGATTTATGCAACAACGTCTTGTGGAGGTGTCCCTTCACAGTTAGAAACGACAGCATCAATTTGTACTAAAGCATTCATTGGGATTTCTGAAACCCCTACTACCGTTCTTGCAGGCAGCTCAGCATTAAAGAATGTGGTGTAGACTTCGTTTACCACATCAATATCTGAAATATCCTTAAGTTGAATATTAATTTTCACCGTATCGTCCATGCTATGGTCAACGCTTTCAATTATCGCCTTAATATTGTTTAAACATTGTTCCGCTTGTTCTTTTACCCCGCCAGCAACGATTTCATTTGTTTTCGGATCTAAAGGTAATTGGGCTGAAATATGATTGTAGTGAGAGAAAGCAACAGTATGCGAATAAGGCATGAATGGTGCAGAAACAGTATTATTGGTTTCAATAACCAGTAAGCGAGTGTCTTCTGGTAATTGCGGCGGTGTACCGTCGCCATGTGAAATGGATGTATCAATTTGAATTAAAGCACCCATTGGTAATTCAGCTGCGTTAACAACAGTACGAGCAGGAACGTAGCTTGGGAAGAATTTAGCACATACTTCATTTACCACTTCCGCATCTGCGATATTTTTTAGGTAGATAGTCGTTTTAACCACATCATTCATGACATGACCGATACTTTCTAGAATAGCTTTGATGTTTGATAGACATTGTGCTGTTTGCGCTTCGATACCACCATCAACCAACTCACCTGTGGCTACATCTATAGGCAACTGAGCTGAAAGATTGTTGTAGTGAGAAAAGGCTGCAGTCTGCGTAGACACAGCACTTTGAGGTGCATTATCCGTATTTCTTGAGACATTAATTAGCGCGCAAGGAGCTTGTGGTTTAGTGCCTTCACCGTTAGAAATGAGAGCATCCATTTGAACCAGCGCATCGCTGCTTGGCAGTGCAGTGACACCCACGACAGTGCGTGTTGGAAGGCTGTTGTGGAAGAAGTTTTTGTAAACTTCATCAATAGCATCGATATCAGAAATATTCTTAACGAAAACATTAATCTTCACGACATCATCCATAACATGGTCGATGCTTTCAACAATCGCTTTAATATTATTCAAACATTGTGCTGCTTGATCTTTAATATCACCGATGACTATTTCACCCGTTTTAGGGTCAATCGGAAGTTGAGCAGAAAGTTATTATAATGAGAAAAAGCGACCGTTTGTGTAGATACAGAATTAATTGGTGCGTTTTCAGTGTTTCTTGAAATTTTAATGATATCGCTACTCATCGGTATTATCCTTTAAATAAAATAGGTATACGTATTTATATTTAACAATCGTATTTGGAAGAATGATTAAAGTAGCGCCATGTTAAGTGAATTATTTTAGAGTAAACGTGATACCCGTCAGACTCTAAGGTGACTATAAATCAGCAAGTTACAGAATAATTAGTCATCACACGACTAAATATCCGTCACATTTGGCTTTATCAACTGCTAAATTCTCTTTAATTTTTAAACTATTCAATAACCCTGAATACTCTCTCTGATAGTACGGTGAGTAATTCCAGAATTTTAGATAATATTTGATAGGTTGTTCACACTAAAACTTCGTTAATAGCTAAGTTAGTGAGTTTCTCCCCTATACCTGTGCATAGACTCTTAGGCTATTTAATTAATTATTTTCGAGAGCTTATTTTATATAAGTACGTTAATAATATATTCGAGAATCAAATACCTACAATCTGACAATGCCTATGATTAGATACATTTACTCATATAATTCAACAAATATGAGCAATCGTCACCATAGCTTTTGGCATTATAGCTCTCAACACATAGTTTCGTTGAAAGAAGAACTAAACCGCTCTTGGAGTAGTATTGAAGTGGCGCTTAAATTCGCGGCTAAATTGAGATGGGCTGGAGTAACCGACTCGACGTGCAGCATCACTAATACGAAGGCCTTCTAGTTGAATCAGCTCTTTGGCTTTATTAAGTCTAACCTTTTTCAAGTATTGAAGAGGTGATTCAAAGGTGACATTACGGAATGCATTGTGGAAGGCAGACACGCTCATGTTGGCTTCGTCAGCGAGCGATTGAACAGTGATGGTTTGGTCGTATTCTTCATGCACTTTAGACAGCGCTTTAGCGACACGTGCGTAATGGCCATCATGATGAGCTAAATCAAACAGCACACGCCCTTCTGAACCGGTTAATGCGCGGTAGACAATCTCCGTTACCATGGCATCGCCCAATATATTGGCTTCAATGTCGCAATGCAGCGTTTTCACCAATCGGGTAAAGCTCTCTAGCATTTGCTCTTCCATCGGCGTCGATTCTAAGCCACTCGAGTTCTGTTTATGCTTGTTGCAGTAGCTCTCTAGAAAGCCTTGGTCTTCGAGCTTTTTGACTAAGCTATGCAAACGTTGAGAATCAATGCTTATCGACAAACCAAGCAATGGTTCGCCATTAACAGGCAAGGCTTCGCACTCTAACGGCATTGGCACACCCACCACAAGATAATCACCTGCAGCGTAAGTCACTGGCCTTTCGCCAATGTAGATGTTCTTTTTGCCCTGTCCGAGCATGATAATGCCAGACTGGTAAGTAAATGGCTGACGCTGATTCCCGCCACTGCTTCGATACAACCACACACCGCTAATTTCAGTTTCTCTGATCCCTTCAAGGTCATCCCAACCTTTGTGTTCAACATAAGACTGTAATAACTGAGCGAGTGTTTTCATAAGTGGCGACTTTCCATTCTAAGTGCTAAGAGTAAGTAAGCTAAAGCAGAGGAAGAATATCAAGTTTGTAGAAATAGGCAATTTATTTGGAGGAACAGCTCTTCATTGACCTAGATTACTGTACTAATATGCAAATATAGAAATTGAGCAATAAACCAAAATAACAAATTTCGCTTTACACAAGGAATCTCTGATGCAATTTACTTACGTTAACCCTACTGTTATCCATTTCGGCCAAGGCCAAATCAACGCTATCAGCCAAGCGGTTGATACTTCGAAGAAAGTACTGGTCATCTATGGTGGCGGTTCAATCAAGAGCAACGGTGTTTACGACCAAGTTGTAGAATCTTTGAAAGATCACTCTTGGATCGAGTTCTCTGGCGTTGAAGCAAACCCTACCAAAGAGACGCTAGACAAAGCAGTCGCTCTTGTTAAAGAAGAAAACGTAGAATTCATTATCGCTGTTGGCGGTGGTTCAGTAATCGACGGCTCTAAGTACGTTGCTGCAGCGGCTAAATATGACGGCGACGGTTGGGACATCCTAACGGGCAAACACCAAGTAACTGAAGCGACGCCAATCGGTGCGGTACTGACACTTCCTGCGACAGGTTCTGAATCTAACATGGGTGCGGTAATCACGCGTAAAGCAACTCAAGAAAAACTGGCATTCATGAACCCTGCGGTGCAGCCTAAGTTTGCAGTAATGGACCCAGATGTAATGAAGTCTCTACCTGAGCGCCAATTGATCAACGGTTTAGTTGATGCGTGGGTACACGTGTGTGAGCAATACATCACGATGCCAACAGACGCGATGGTTCAAGACGGTTACGCGGAAACACTGCTTAAGAACCTACTTGTACTGGGTAAGCAATACGACGAGCGTGACAACGACGCATGGCGTGCAAACCTAATGTGGACAGCAAACCAAGCGCTTAACGGCCTAATTGGTACGGGTGTTCCTCAAGATTGGGCAACTCACATGATTGGCCACGAATTCACAGCACTATGGCACGTAGACCACGCACGTTCGCTTGCGATTGTTCAACCTTCACTACTTCGTAACCAAATCGAAGCAAAACGTGGCAAGCTAGAGCAAATGGGTCGTAACGTATTTGGCCTAGAAGCGGGTGCTGATTTAGCAGAACGCACAATCGCTGCAATCGAAGCGTTCTACCACAGCCTAGACGTAGCAACCATGTTTGACGGCTACGAAACAAACAAAGCAACGGCGATTGACAATGTTGTCGCTCAACTTGAATCACACGGCTACCTACAACTTGGTGAGAATCAAGCAATCACGCCAGAGAAAACACGTGAGATTCTAGAGTCTGCGATTCACTAAGAATCGGGAAAATAGAGAGAAAGTAAAGATAGTGGTCATACAACGATGAATTTTCACATCTGACTGAACCCATTACTTTTTTCTTTCGTACAACAGAAGCAGCGTTCATTTTGAGCGCTGCTTTTTAATTTGCCCTACAAGATGCTATTAAATTCTCATAAGTCCCTAATTTTATGTGCAATCATATTTCTATATTGTTAAGGTAAACCTGTCTCTTTACTAGGTATGAACAACGATTTGAACAATCTCAAGGAAATGGTTAAGTTTAAGTCACTTAACAAGTGGTATGGTGATTTTCATGCCCTAAAGGGTATCGATTTAAATATTGAACAAGGAGAGATAGTGGTGATTTGCGGGCCGTCTGGTTCGGGTAAATCAACATTGATCCGTTGTATCAATCAGCTAGAACCTTTCGAAAGTGGCGAACTTTCCGTGCTAGAACAAGTACTCCCGAGTAAGTTCAACACACCGGGCCAAGTCGGAATGGTGTTTCAGCACTTTCATTTATTCCCCCATCTTACCGTGCTTGAGAACCTTACTCTTTCTCCAATTCGTACGCTTAAAAAAAGCAAACAAGAAGCCGAAAAGATAGCAATGCACTATCTCGAGCGTGTGCACATTGCAGAACAAGCCAACAAATACCCAGTGCAACTTTCTGGCGGCCAGCAACAACGTGTGGCTATCGCCCGTTCTCTGTGTATGAAGCCGGAATTACTCTTGTTCGATGAACCCACTTCAGCGCTTGATCCGGAGATGATCAACGAAGTACTCGATGTGATGGTTGAACTGGCGAGCGAAGGCATCACCATGGTGTGTGTCACCCACGAAATGGGCTTTGCAAAACAAGTGGCCGACCGCGTTATCTTCATGGATGAAGGACAAATTGTGGAATCGAATACCCCACAAGCGCTCTTTGAAAACCCTCAACATGAACGTACTCAAGCGTTCCTAAATCAGATCCTGACTTATTGATGTTGATTCGAATTATTAAACCAGCCCTTTCCGCTCTAATACAAATTGTTGTACTAGTGGCCGCTGTTGTCTGGATTCTCGATTCTGGCGCACAAACCATGGGATACAGCTGGCAATGGGAGCGCGTGCCGGACTATATTGCTTTCTATGAAGATGGCGAATGGTGGCCTGCAGAGTTAGTTGAAGGGCTACTGGTTACCATCAATATCTCTCTGATTTCTTTGGTCGCGACACTGATCATCGGCTTAACGACGGCGCTATTGAGAAACTCAAATTCTGTGGTTGGACGCACCTTGGCCACCAGCTATGTTGAGTTGATTCGTAACACGCCGTTATTAGTACAAATTTATTTGCTCTATTTTGTGTTTGGCCCCGTGTTAGGGCTGGATCGTTTTAGCACTGCCGTTTTGGCCTTGGCACTTTTCCAAGGTGCTTACACCGCCGAAATCTTCCGTGCTGGTTTAAATGGTATTGCGAGAGGACAATTTGAAGCAGCTCAATCTTTGGGTTTATCAAAGACCTATACTTACTGGGATGTGATTCTTCCTCAGGTGGTGCAACGCACCTTGCCACCTTTGACTAATGAAGTGATCTCTCTTATCAAAAACTCTTCGATTGTGAGTGTCATGGCTATCTTTGACCTAACAACCGAAGCCAGAAACATAGTTTCTGAAACCGCGATGCCATTTGAGATTTGGTTCTCTGTGGCGATCATTTACCTTGCACTTACACTTTCACTTTCTGCCGTTGCAGCTTGGCTTGAGCATAAGCTCGGAGCTAACTGGCGAACACAATAAGGATTTATCAGCATGAAGCTATTTAAAACCGCAATTACAGCCCTACTTGCGCTTGCCGTAAGTTTGCCTGCACTTGCTTCTGAAACGCCTAACCTAGACAAAATAAACGAACGTGGCTCTCTACGCGTTGGTATGTCGACATTTGTTCCTTGGGCGATGCGTAACAAACAAGGCGATCTTGTTGGCTTTGAAATCGATGTGGCAAAACGCCTTGCCGAAGATTCAGGTTGGAAAGTCGAATTTGTACCTACGGCATGGGACGGCATTATCCCTTCTCTATTATCGAAGAAGTTTGATGTGATCATCGGCGGTATGTCTATTACTGAAGCGCGAGCTAAAAGCGTGCTGTTCACTGAACCATACTCTCACTCTGGTGTTCAACTGGCGGCTAATAAAGAGCTAGCGGAAGGTTTTACTCAAATCTCTGATTTTGATTCTCGCCGCGTGAAAATTGCTGCTCGTCGTGGTGCGTTCACAGTTCAAGTGGCTCGTGAAACCTTCCCTAAAGCGAAAGTTCTACAGTTCGATGACGATGCTCAAGCATTCCAAGAAGTACTAAACGGCAACGCACACGCGGTTATCGCGTCTAGCCCGAAACCAGAACACGAAGCGATTAAAAACGCAGACACGCTATTTATTCCATTCGAAGAGCGTCTATCCAAAGGTAATGAAGCATTTGCAGTTCGCCTAGGTGAAACTGACAAGGCAGAATTCTTCAACGAATGGATCAAAGCACGTACTGAAGACGGTTGGTTGAAAGAGCGTTACGAATACTGGTTCTCTACTCTGGATTGGCAAGATCAGATTGCTCAAGGTCAGTAATCTGAAGTTGAGCTCACTTTTTAATATGAGCTAATCTGTCGAATCTGAATCAAGGCAGTGCACTGTTTGCACTGCCTTCTCATCGACGATTTAAGTAGCCTTTTTAAGTAGCTTTATTTGATTCGTTTTAAATCCAAGCAACAACCCAATAATAATTAATGTTTAAACAGGAATGACGTGAGTAGTACTAGCGCATTAACAACACCTAAGCCCAACGTTCATATGAAGCCTTGGTATCAACGCCTTACTCTTTTAGATGGCGTGTTACTCGCCGTTATTTGTGTGTTTGCAGGCTGGCTTTATTATCGTTCCGCTGTTGGTATTAACTACCAGTGGCGCTGGGAAGATGCGTTTACCCTGATTTTCATTCCGCCTTCTCAAGGCAATATTCCTTACTTTTTCCAAGGCTTGATCGCGACACTGCGCTTGAGTGTTTGGAGTATGGTGTTAGCACTCTCTTTTGGCACATTACTTGGCGTTGCTAGGCACTCTAAAATTGCTTTCTTTCGTACGCCTGCACTGATTTTTATCCAACTGGTTCGAAATATTCCACCACTGGTTTTTGTCTTCATATTCTATTTCTTCGTTTCTAACCAACTGATTCCATTACTTGGTTTAGAAAGTATCTTACGTGAACACAACGGCGAGATTAACGCTGTTCAAGCCTTTCTGTTTGGTCCTGCTAACCTTTGGGAAAACTTGGCGTCTGGTGTTATCTGTATTGGTTTGCTCTCTTCGGCTTACATCGCAGAAGTGATTCGAGCTGGCTTAGAAAGTATTCCTAAAGGGCAATGGGAAGCGGCCGATTCACTCGGCTTATCGGCGTTGTCTAAGTATCGATTTGTGGTTGGCCCGCAAGTATTAACGGCCATCACACCGCCATTGGCTGGCCAAGCAATCTCTTTGGTTAAAGACACGTCGATTGTGTCTCTGATTTCTATCCAAGAGATGACTTTCGTTGGTACTGAAATGGCAAACTCGTCAGGTTTGATCTTCGAGATCTGGCTGATTGTAGGCTTCGTATATTTTGCTTTATGCTTTGTGCTTTCGCGTCTGTTCAAAGTGATTGAGCAACGTTCTAGTGCTTACCTTAACCATCAGTAACGTCATTAATAAGAAGTACCGACTCGCCCAGCTATTCATCACCCTTACCCATTTTACCTTATTGGTTTAAGTTATTGATCAGTCAGGATTTATTTCTTCATATTTCTTCTTAGAAACACAGCAAAATGCTCGGCTAATCACTATACTTAACGTATCGAACTACGTTGATTCATCTCAAGGACATCGCTCAACATGGACAATCATAAAGAAAGAGCTTTTTACGCCGTTGTCGGCGCATTAGTTGGAGACGCTGCTTCAATGGGGCTGCACTGGCTATATGACCAAGAGAGGATCTTACACGTAGCAGGTTTTGAGCCAGAATTTCGCTCACCGAATCAGTTCGATTATCAAGACAAGGGCTACTTTGCTCACCAAGGAAAAACCGCAGGTGAACAATCACAGTATGGTGCTCAGCTATTGGCGATGGTCGACAGTTTAGTCGACAACCAACAGTACGATGAAGCGAGCTACATCAAGCACTTCCGATTCTGGTTTGATTTTGGTGGTAGTTGGCGAGGCTATATTGATAAAGCGACTCGTATGAGCTTGTTGAACATCCATCAATTAGAATTGGCAAACGCCCCGATTACTGCCTGTGGTGCGGATGATACACAGCTCCCCACAGTCTCAAAGATCATTCCATTAATCGCATGTACTTATACTTCTCACACCTTACCAGCAATGGTAGAGAGTGCGGTACGAGTGACCAACAACAACGACAAAGCCGTGGAATGGGCACAAGCCATCACCTTATTGGTTCAAGCGGCAATTCAAGGCAACTCTCCACTGCAATCGGTAGAAATGGTGCGACAAACTTGTAGCAAGTTCATACACGATCAAATCGACGAAGCACTGGCTGATCCTGAGATTTCGATTACAGATGCCGCGAAGAAGTTCGGGTTGCATTGCGAATTGAGTGCCGCGTTCCCGCTGCTGATTCGCATCATTGCTGGCGCTCAAAGCTTTAAACAAGGTATCCGCGACAACATTTTATGTGGGGGCGATAGCTGCGGGCGTGCAATTGTAATTGGCGCGGTATTAGCGGCGTGTTTCTACGAGGAAGATGGAGGCATTCCAACCGAATGGCTAAAACAAGTCGAACTCAATGGCGGTGTGCTGTCTTTGCCTATTGAGTGATTTCCACAACAACGAACTAGAGCCTGACATAAGACAAGCACACTTCTAGGTCGGATGTCGTTCCTATAAAGTTGGAACACACTGCGATAACTCATTCTTCAGCCAAACAACAAACGGGCTTTCTGGCTCTTCATGGTTGCTATCTTGCGTGAGCAATATGTACTGGTGACCAGAAGGTACGAAGCCAAACGGCGCGATCAAGTTACCTCTTTCAAGATCGTCGGCGACAAGTGGATAAGACCCAAGCGCTATGCCTAACCCATCGACAGCCGCCTGAAAGCAAAAGTAGAAGTGTGCAAATGTTTGGTTCGCTCGAGCTTTTGACCACTCTCCACCATTAACTTTATCTATAGTGATAGCACCCCAATGACTCCAAGCATCTGGCCGTGTACTGCTGTGCAGTAATTTCACATCATCTAAGTTATCTTTTACCTGCTGCCAATAACCCGGGGAACACACAGGGCCTACCCACTCTTCAACTAGCGGTATCTGTTCGTAACGCTCGGTTAATTTAAAGTCATCTCGGCGAATCGCCATATCGAGCCCTGTCGCATTCAAGTTCACAGGCCCACCAGCAGTCGACAATCGAACATCAATTCCGGATTCGTTATAGAAATCACCGAGTCGAGGCATTAACCAACGCATGGTCAATGTGGGTTCGCATGAAACTTCCAACGCTTGATGATTCAGCTGATTAAGCTTATGGACTCCAGTCTCCAAGGCTTGGAACGCTTGCTCTGTGTAACCTTTGAGTAATTCCCCTTCTTTGGTGAGACACACATTCCTGCCCTGTTTGTAGAACAAAACTTGGGATAAGTGATTTTCCAATACCTTGATCTGCTTACTCACTGCGCCATGTGTGATATTGAGTTTATCCGCCGCATCACTGTAACTGCTCGAATGCGCTGCTACGTGGAAAATATGAAATGCTTTCAAATGTCTCATGTGTGATTTTTTCTCACAGATAGATGGAATTCATTTCGATTATAGGCAGCAATAAAAAACCATACAATGCTCGCTCATCAAATATAAAGAGTTGGAGTCATTATGGAGTGGTTAAGCCTAGCAGTATTGGGACTATTGATTGTTATTAGTCCAGGCGCTGATTTCGTTTTAGTTTTGAAAAACAGTGTCAATCAAGGAAGACAAGCAGGGATTTGGACTGCAATCGGTGTGAGTTTAGCGATTTGTGTTCACATCAGTTATTCAATGCTTGGGATCAGTTACTTAATCTCACAGAATGAGCAGCTGTTTGACATGATTAGATACGCAGGTGCAGCCTACCTTATTTATCTAGGACTAAAAGGTATCTTGAGTGCAGACAACAAGCTTGCACCTATCGAAGATACAAAGCAAAGCACCAGTGTTTGGCGCTATTTAGCCCAAGGCTTTTTATGTAACGTGCTCAACCCAAAAACCATGTTGTTCTTTTTGAGCATCTTCAGCCAAGTCATCTCACCTGATGCAGAAAACCAGCATGTCGCACTCGGCTATGGGCTTTATATGATTTTTCTTCACGGCTTGTGGTTTGGGATTGTCGCTATGCTGTTTACTTCGAGTACATTGCAAAAGCATCTATTGAGAGCAAAGAAAAGGCTTAATCAAGCGTGTGGATTTGGCTTAGTGACGTTCGGAGCACTGTTGGCAATTAAATCGTAAACAAGCGAGTCAGAAATAGAATGCGATTCAAACGACTGAATCGCATCTAACAGGGTCTTGGTAAATCTCTAAACAAGATTCATCGGTCTAATATCGGCACTATCAGGGAAGATAATGTTGAGTTGTTTCACTTCTACCGATAAATGTTGGTAGAGCACGCCCTTGATAACCGAGCGCATATCAGTCGTTGGATTAAGGTCTCGGCCCTCATATAGCTGGCTTTGGCTCAAGCCCGGCCAATTGGCAATAACCTTACCCCCCACTCCTTTCAATGATGGCAGCGCACCACCCGCAACAAACATGACGTTGCCAGTGCCGTGGTCGGTGCCTTTGGTGCCGTTTTCTTTTGCTGTTCGACCAAATTCACTGGCTGCAATGATCACTGTCTTCTGCCAACGATCACCTAGTGAAGCCTTGAGAGCCGCTAACCCACCATCCAAAGTTTTAAGTTGATTACTCAACCGTCCATTTACGTTGCCTTGATTGGCGTGAGTGTCCCATCCACCCAATTCTAACGCTGCGATGTTTGGTCCGTTATCAGCCGATAATATGTCGCCTGTTTTACCCATCAATGATTTAAACTGTTTGCCGACACCTTGGTCTCCCACCAGTTGATCTATCTTCATGACACTTTCAAAGTTTGAAGACAGCATTTGGTCACTTTGAAACAACTCTTCCAGCAATTCCGTTTGTTTATCGCGTGTTTTTAAGCGGTTTGGGTACCAACTTGCCACGGTCGATTCGCCCTGCATGATGAGTGGTAAGCCCGAATCAATCGCAATTCCATCGTATTTTTCTGAGCTCAACGTGAGTAAACGGTTAATCCACCCTACGGTGTTAAACGGGTCGGAAGTACCATTCTCTAATATCTTCTGTCCATCAAAATGTGAACGCTCACGATAAGCGGTTGAACAAGCGTGTACAAAGCTGAGTTCGTTACTCTCATACCATTGATGGCACTGCTTTAGAGATGGATGAAGCCCAAAGAAATCATCCAACTTCACTAGCTGTTCAGGTTTTAATCCGATGTTGGGTCTCAAATTAGAGTAATCCGGATCGGCATGCGGCACTACAACATTTAAACCATCCATCGCGCCACGCAGTGATACCCAAATGAAGATATTGTCTGAACCTGTTTTGGCAAAGCTTGGAAATGGCAGCATCGCACTGACGCCAACAGCCGCCGCAATACCCATGAACTGGCGGCGGTTAATACTATGTGGCGCTTTATTCTGAGAACAATCTGACTTTTTCATACCCACTCCTAACGATATTGAAACTGCGGACTTAGCCACAACAGTGAAAGTTGCATTGCAGCGCTGTCGGCTTTGTTCAATACAATTTGGGTGTGTTCATCAATAGCATCGCCATATAAACCCGCGATCACTTTATCCACTACCGCTTTCGGCTTAACTCCTGACGCTTTAGCCGATTTTATTGCAGCAGACGCAAGCCTATTCGCAACTTGCATACGTTGAGTCAACGCCGAAGGGCTATTGTAGTCTCTGTCTTGATCCGACCAGCCTGCAGGTGAACCCGGTTTAAAAGGAGGCTGCCCTAAATTGTTGAGTGCATTGAATGCCTGTTTCTCGTTTAAAGAAATATCGGCACTACGAAGAACGGCAAACAGCCACTCCTTCGGCGGTCTAAAACGATTAGGGTTAGGTTTACTCGCCTCAGCACTGTTCAATAACAAGCGATAAACAGGCAGTAAATTCCCCTCGCCTCTCAGATATTCAGCAACCATTTGCTCTGAGAGTTCTTTAGGTATGTCGCCAATGAAATGCTGGCACAGCTTACCAACCAAGTACGCAGCAGTGTCTTTGTGGGTCGCTAAGGTTTTTAAACACGACTCTCCTTGCGAGACGCCGGATTGAGAATAAGCCTTTCCAAGCAGTGTGATACTTCCTGGCTCATGCAGGTTATTAGCAAATCGAAACCCAGCATCAGGAGATTTGAATTTAATGCCCCAGCCTGAAATCGCTTTTGCTAAGGCAATGACGTCTTGCTGAGTGTAAGAACCGTCAACGCCAAGAGTGTGGAGTTCTAAGATCTCACGAGCGAGGTTCTCATTGAGCCCCTTATTACGGCGCATTCCGACTTTTGAATTGGGACCAATCGAGAGTTGATTGTCGAGATACAGAAGCATCGCAGGATGTTTAGAAGAAGCCATCAGCATCTCGCCAAAGTTACCATTCCAATGCTGGCGAACCACATCGTTTTCAATGCTGGCGGCCAAGGGCATCAGTTTTCGATTATCGACCGAGATGGCGAAGTGATTGCTCCAAAACTGAATGATGCGCTCTTGAAAACCATAAGGAGTTTCAACACTTTGTAGGTGGCGAGCTTGAGCTTGTTGTCGATACTGCGTTCGAAGAAAAGACTGCGCTTCTTTCTTCGTGGCTTGCATCTGTTGTTCGTCACCCTTGGCCTTCATTCGTTGTACACGATTCTCTCCTACTTTAATCAGAGTAGATTCAGTACTCGGTAAGTCTTGTATAGCTTGGTGAACGAATGGCTTTTTATCCAACTGTTCTACAGGAGAATAATAGGTTGTTTGACCTAGTTTTGGCCCAAAGCCAAACCTTTGTTCACCCACGATTTTTGAAGTCGGGTAATAATTCATTGCACACTCCCTTACGCTCGATCTTTTCTAAGTGTAATCGCTTAGTCATCAAGCATAGGGAGCTTTACAAGGTTTTACGTTAGATGGGTGTCAGGTGCCTATCAAGTTACAGACACGGTGTGATCATTTTAAATGTATATCTACTTGCGCCACATATACACAAACTGATCGTTTTGCGAGGTGATTTCAAAACCAAATCGGAGATACAACTCCCCAACTCGATTACCTTGTAAATAACACAACTCCACAGGCTTATTGAGTTTGGCTGCTTGAGCTAAGCAATCCGTTAAAACTTGGCTGCCAATACCTTTGCCATGATATTCAGGCAGTAGAAAGAATCGGCAAAAATAGAAGTGCTCGCCTTTGTCTTGCAACAACACACTACCAATCGCTTTACCTTGATATTCAATGATTTCAGGGCGTTCTTCTGCCCACTCTTCGGCGTGTATATCTCGTTGAATTTGTTCATCCCAGCCAAATACGGCCTTGATTGGTTCAAACTCAGCGGCCTTCTTAAGCTCGAACAGAAATTCATAATCTGATGACTGAGCAGGTCTTGTTGAATACTTCAAAATACCTCCAACAATAATTGGCTATGGCTTCATTTTCGTTTAAACCGGGACATAGTAACCCCGATCAAACCAAAAGATGCCACGCTTAAATGTTCATTTTGGTTCTAGTTGGTAACGTAAGACTTCGTGTTTATCTTGCTCTGAATAAAAGGTACTCAGGAATTGTCCACCGCACTTCTCAATGACCTTTTGCGAAGCTATATTGCCCCTCTCACACGTAATAATAGCGCTTTCGGACAATACGTACCGTTGAACCCAAGACAACATATGACTTGCGATACCCCGCCCTCTCGCTTGTGGCAAAGTCTCGTAGCCGATATGTCCGATGACATCGTGAATGTACGGACTGGTGCCATGACGAACTCTTATCACTCCAAGAATACGTCCAGACTCGAAACAAAAATAAGTAGAAGCAGGCGTCCACCCTTCTGGCAAACCCCCACCTTTTGAATAAGCAATTCGTCTTTCTAAATAGGCATCACTGCCATCAGAAATGCCCGTGTAAATATCTAACCCATCTTCAACACAGGCGTTCACATAGTGATGAAAGGCAGTTGAATGCGAAAGAGCAGCTTTAACCATGTCCATATGATGTTAATTCTCCGCCGGTTTTACGCTATTTAGTTCAGTAACAACTCGCAATTTTGACCGATTATCGACTATTGCTTCTTAACGTACTTCGCCGTAACCAACATTTCACCGCCACCATCCAACTTGCAATCTAGCTGGTGATCTTTGCCTTCGTTGATGCGTCGAATCACGGCTTTAGTGCCGATTTTCAGTACGCTAGAACTGCCTTTAATTTTTAGATCTTTAATGAAGGTAACTTTATCGCCACTTTCCAATACAACGCCATTCACGTCCTTAACACGCGCGGCTTCTCTTTCTAAACGCTCTTCTTCTGGGTTCCATTCGTAGGCGCACTCAGGGCAGATTAGGTTGTTTTGGTCTGGGTAAACATATTCAGATTGGCATTGCGGGCAAGGAGGTAGAGACATACGTTAATACTTAATTTAAATAGAATTTGTTCCATTTTAATGGCTCTTGTCAGGCTTAGCGAGCATAAATCTAACAAGTTTTACGGAGAGCTAATTGTCTTCAAAAAAGAGCAGCACCTAAAACGAACAAACACAGCCGCTAAGCTGTGTTTGTTTAAAGGTTTGAAAAGCGGAACGGCTTAACGTTCGACTTTTGGTGAGTAAATCGAGTAAGCGGTAATTTGCCCTGCCACGATTGCCGAGAACATGAATAACGCCGATAAACCAATACTCGGGATAGGCAAAATCGATTGTTCAAACACCGACTGGCTGGCACTCACTAATACTCGGCTACCCGGAACCAAGATGATGATCCCTTGCACGATATAAATAGAACCCGTGAGCTCCATCTTCTTGGCAATCCAAGTTCCGTACAAAGTAATAAGAACCGTCGTCACCCAAGTGCCGACAACCCAACCACTATCAAAACCTAGATAGAATGGGCCCCACATACCGAGAACGGCAACTGGCAAACCAAGTAAGATGTCTTTAGGGCGAGCATTGAACATCACACCGATAGACACAGAGATCAGCACCAAGCCAGATATGTGCATCCACATCGGTACCGCGTTGGTATAGTCGATGGAGACCGCTTGTCCCCATATCGCTTCACCGATGTTGAGCCCCATGATAATCCCGACAAACAGCTTAATCAGGGTTAAGGCGCTCTGCCCTAGCAAGCTGGTACCAGAAACCAAGTCATTAAACGCCAAACATTCTAATGCGTTAGCTATGGATAACCCGGGGACAAACAAGACAATCGAGGCGATACACAACGCCCACACCGGAATCGGCAACCCTGTGCTCGCCAGAAACGCCACGAAGATACCGGTTAGCAGTGCCGAGATGAACTCAACCGCGATAGCACGACGTGAATGAAGAACTTGCTGACATACCCACACCATCAAACCCAATAACGCAGAAAAGCCCACCGCTTCCAACGTACTGCCCACCAGCATCAAATAAGCAGGCGGAATACCCATATTGGCAAGTGCAGTCACAAATTTTGAGTAACCGACAGGTTCTGGTACAGGCTCACTGCTTGGCTGGTTAATACGAATGATCGTATTGGCCAACAAACTCAGGTTAATTGACGCAGGCTTTAGACGCTTAAGAATAACGGCGTTGTTATCGTCTGGAAATTGATAGTTAATCGCAGTTGGCGTTGCTTGGATCATCACATCCACACCATGCTTTTTTGCATAGAATTGAGTGTATTTCTCTAGCTTGTAAGGAGCACAACCACTGCGGTGAAGAGTGTCACCAATTTCAACAATTTTGTTAATTCGGAACTGAGAAGGCATGGGAATTTTAGGGGAGACAAAATGTGCGGCAAATGTACCAAACGATAGACGGAATGACGAGACTTTTGCGTGAATTATCAACTGAACTCGTTACTTTTTTCTGCAAAGGCTTATAAGTGCCTATAACTCTAGTCATTTGGGATTAGTTTACTGAATATTTTGACAAATTAATAAGTTAAATTTATGCATTCAGATTGTTATTAACGAAATCCAAAACACGAATAAAAACCAGGTTTATGTTAACACTCCAAATTCCTTAATTTTCATGAGATTTATGACTGCCAAGCACCATTAAAACAGGTTTATAAATTAATGTAGATTTATCGCAAAAAGCAGCATGACATTTACTATTATTTCTCACCTTCCTTTTACGAGATTTTAGTCACATTTTATTCACTCTGAAAACGCCGAACATGATGGAAAAACTAGCGGAGTGGTGGTTATGCGAGCACTTAGAATAAAAATGAAAGAAAAAGGTTTCGTTTTCAGTTAGATGTGGCATTATCAAACTCGTTAAGACGATGTGCGTGCATCGTATAATGGCTATTACCTCAGCCTTCCAAGCTGATGATGCGGGTT
>NZ_JBFSSD010000017.1:0-63406 GCF_041466145.1 Vibrio sp. 10N.239.312.D08
AACGTCGCCGTATCAACCTCTCAGCTTTAAGGTTTCAAGATACTTTTTCTAATATCAGTTAAGTGAATTAGAGTTTTGAGTTTAACGCGTTTTTGTCCAGAGGCTTGATAGACCTGAAGTTTTACTCATGGCACTTTTCTAAAAAGTGCCAGCTAGCTCAGATCTGCCCCAAACCTTACGACGGGTTGACCGTATACTTCTGCTTAGCGTCATTTGACTGACTTTTTCTCATGCCAGTAGAATGTCTAGCTTTTTCAGGCCTTGCCTATACCTCAATATTAGACTTAACGAAGGTGAACTATCTGGCTCTAGTTCATCAAGAATTTAAAATGATAGAGAAATTAAAGACCTAGCGGTAACCCCTAGGTCTCAACGGACAATAAACAGTGTTTAGATTGATTTGGAGATCAAGTCAGCTTTCAGTAGCCCACCTTTAGTCAATAATTTAGGTGAAAAATTGGGGTTTCTACGCTGTTTAAATGCGGCTAGAATTTTCTGTAATCCCTCAGCTTCTAGTAAAGAAATGTTTATCTCTGTATCCATATCAGCTGCATCAACAAAGTCATCAGAAAATGCAGGTGCAACAATAAGTACTTGAGCGACCCGATGCCCGTTGGCTTCACAGCGCTTAACATATGCTTTAACTTGTCTAGACGTTGAAGAGTATTTGGAAAATTGTCCATTCTTAAATGACTTTGCTTCACCAACGATAACATCATCATTTTCTAACGAAATGATGATGTCAGCCTTGTCTTTAGCTGTGTTGATATCTTTTCTCAAATCCTCATCAACAGTCATGCCTAGTTGCTCTAGAATCGAACGAGTCGCCTCCTCAAATTTCACACCGATATCTGCTTCTTTGATATCAATACCTGCTGATTGAAGTCCTTGAAGGTCACGACAGGCCAAAAGATGATAGTTTTCGATGAGTCGATCATTGGCACTGGCAAAGCTCTCGATAATTTGGCTTCTAGGGTTGCCACGTCGAGGCAAATTCATATCATTGCGGATAGTCTTAATCTCATCATTACTATAGAGATAAAGGATATCCAATGGTGTGATACTTAGTGCTTTGAGGCGTTCAGGGTCGAGCGTCTCTTTGTTCTCAATTTCGAAGTCTGCTCGAATCCTATCTTCAACATTTAATTCGTTTTGAGACAGTGCTTCGAGTAGTTCTTTATAGCCACTTACACTAAGTACGTTAAACTCTTCTTCTTCTGAGGACCTTAGGTGTTCAATTAAAACATCAATGCGGTCTTGTAGCCTTGTCCCTATTCTTGAAATATCGAGGTCCATATCTTCAATGAGTTGCTTGATTCGTTCTTTTCTCTGATTTTGAGTGGCATCTTCAGCGTGAAGATCTGTCATTAAAATACTTCTGATTGATAAGCCAGAGTGCGAAATTGTGGTTATTTTGTCTTGTCTTTCAATGCCACGAATTTTGTAGCCGTGGTTTTTGAGTATATTGGAAAGATCAGCATCAGAAAGTGACCTTAGAATGCGAAGGACATATTTATCATGCAGCTCTTTGCCAAGAACGTCATGAAGAGATTCGATAACTTCATCGGCAATCATAATTTCAGAGCGACGGCGGTTGATAAGGATGACACCGTTTTCTCGAAGGTACTCTAATGCACTTTCAATACCTAGTTCTGGAATTGGGTCGACAGAGTGTTCAATCGCATGAATTTCCTCTCTTGAAAGCGCTAGACGTTCAGCTAAGACATTTAAGATGCTTCGTTCATCTTCAGATATCTTTGCGGTGCGATTAGACCTTAAATCGTTGTTAAATGCTGTTTTCATGCACTCACGGTATATATCTAGGCGATTCAATCGCTCAAAGTCGCTTGAGTCATTTTCTTCAATCTCTTTGATGAGGCTTTGGCTTAGCTCATCAATTTCGGTATATTCTTTGGCATAAAGATTTTCAATCCAAGGAATGGTAGCAATGCAATTCCCATCTCTGACTAGGATATTGATAAGTAAAGACACTTGAGGTCCGCCGATAGCGATTTGTTCTTTTAGGTGCTTTTGGAAAAGAGTCTGAATTAGACTAAATAATTGCGTGATTTCATTGCCTGATGCTGCTTTAAGTTGGCCATCGATTTTCTCGAGTTGTTTGGTTAAATCAGAATCTCCTTTGCTGTCTTGGCATAGCTTATCGATGCAATTTACAAACTTTGATCGCTCGACTTGATTTGTGTGGTTAAGAACCAAATTTAACTTCATGAGAATGTCCTACTGAAATACGTAAAGTAATCGGTGAATGATAACTCCGCGTTTTTATTAGGTATATTAATCAATATCAATCTGTTAACTATGTCACTGGTTTGATATAAGAAACAGGTAAATCTCCAAAGCAACTTACACAATCAATACTGAACTGTAAGAAAAGCGCTATTAAGCTGTCCAGATATGTGCCAATACGATCAACGTGAACATGACAGCTAGAACGTTTGTGCCCCATTGTGACTTTTGCATCCAAACTTATGTCTCGATGATTTGGTAACTTTGATATACAAATAGTAATGAATGGCAAAAGGCAGACCTGCCCCAGCTAGTTCACTGACAGCGGGCGCGTCGAATGTTTGACGCACTGGCTGAGACATTGTTTGACTAGTGGACTTGCCGAGTAGGCTTGTTTTGGTTTTCGTGTGTACGGTTTTTGAAGATAAAAGCAGAGAGCTTTAACACGCCATAACACAAAAAGGCGGGCACCATGGTCAGCACAGTAAGCTTAGCAAATGAGACGCCGAAAACCGCTAACCCAGATAGGTTTCGTTTTCCTTCTTCGAGTGCAAGCTCGGTTGCTTCACTATTTATTGTTTCTGCCCAAGTTGATAGCTCTAGGGTCCACATTACTGCACAGATGATAAGCGAGATGATTAAGACAATAGCAGAGCGCTGTTTCCAACGATAAACGAGATATTTCATTATACACCTGCCTTAGTGTTGTGTTTCTGTCTCATTTTTCTGCTCACACCTTTTATCCACTGCCAGTGCAGAGCGAGATGGATACCAAGCATTGGCATCACTAGGTTTCCTAGGTCATGATGTAGCTTGGACCAAACAGGCAGTATCTCTACTGGCATACCGAGCCGAGGTAGCAAAGCTTCGGAAACTAAGAAGCCGCTGAGTGTTGCCATCAGCATGACCAAGTAGAACAAAGCATCCCAAACCGCATTGAATCGATCTTTAGCAGATTGCTTGTGGATGAAATTTTTTGGAAGAGATACCATCCAGTCCCAATGCAGTAGTAAGTGGATAATCAAAGGAATAATAAACAAAAGGCTCAGCCATTCGTGAGCCGCTACACCTGTTGCTTTGGGGATACAGACTAAGATAAAGCCGACCAGCAGTAGAATGTCCATGACATACTGAGTCTTTACCAAACTGTCTTTCCATGTACGGGTTTGCATAATCAATTGCCTGATAGGTTGTTAAGCCATAAAAAATTCATGTTTATAAACTATCAAGTTGGCATCTTGATTCAATTGATTTTACAGTCATTTACAGTTAGAAATGCCGCGCGTCTTGATAGCACGGCATTTGTGATCGGCTCCAGATAGATTGAGCATCAAGTTAAGCGACTTTTCATGCCTTAAGAATCGGGCTTTTTACCAGTTTATATCATGGGATTGATGATTTTGAACCCTAATCACTTAAATTACACACTGAGAGGTAGCCTCTCAGTGTTAAGCCAATTCTCAGTAAAATCAAACATGTTCAGAGTTGTTATTTCTCTGTGTGATAGGCTTTTGAGACAGCAAAGCTGTCTTCAAACCAGTTCCAACTCTTTACTTTCCCATCGACGACTTGAACGCGCACAGCCCAACTAAATTTTCCAGTGTCAGCGCCAGTGTTGTTTGCGATAGCACTCATGGTCCCCATAAAGACGGCTTGATCACCGTTGGCAAAACTATAATCTGTAGTCCAGCTCGTTGTTTTTAATCCAGCACCAAAGCGAGGCAAGAAGGTATTTAAAACTGTTTCTTTAGACTCCCAGTTACCAATCCAAGGAATAGAACCATCTCCTTCATTATGCCAAACAAAATCGTCAGCCATTAGAGTACTTAACTGTTCCATATCCCCAGATCCAGCAGCCCACAGAAAAGCTTGGGCAACCTCTAGGGTTTTTGCAGATTGTTCTGCCTTAGATTTATCCATGTCTGTTGCGTAACTTGCTTGAATTACTGCGAATAAGCTGAAATAAATCACCAAAAATGTTTTTAACATCTCGTCTCTCCGTTTAGTTGAATGTAGGGCGAAGCAAACGGCTTCTCTTTTGACACCTCTGTAAAATTAGTATCCAAATAGGGATTACTCAATAGTATTGAGTTTGATGGCACTGTGGTAGCTAAGGGAATTATGGATCTAGGCTTTGCAATAAAGCTGATCAGTCAAATGTTAAGAGCACAACCCATCCTAAATGATTTCTTGTTTAGAAGTGTGCCGACGGGGCATGTGATTTGAACTAGCGGGACTGGACCGCCCAGTAAGCGACTTTAAGATACCTAAAGTTATCCGTATTTTCCTAATTTAAGTGATTACTCTAAGAAGGTTATGTCCAATAACGTGTTACAAGTCAACGTATGCATAAAAATCACCCTAATCTCTTGCGAAGTATAACCTTAGCACTTAGCCTGTATGTATATACAGTTTAAGTGAGCCGTTATGCTTTGCATTAAATCCACATCTGACTTTGAGATAGAAAGCGTCAAATACCCTAACTTCCCTTTGCTAACTTGGGAGACTGATAATTCAGATCTAGGGATTGAATCAGGAATGCTTTGTGTAGAGGCGTTGCAGTTCTTGGTATATGAGTGCTTAAAACGAGGCCGAGTGAATAGTGAGAACACTTGGTGGACGTATGGCAATCACCTAGCTCAATTCCTGACATTCTGTGAGCAGAACAGTTTGGATTGGCGAGACATTTCAGAAAGCAGCGAAGATGAAATGTTAGTTAGTGCTTATCGTGACCTTTGTGTTGGTGAGTTTGGCATGTCGGTAAATTCAACCAATCAGCATTTAAGAACGATAGTGCGTTTCTATTCTTATGGCGTCGGTAAGTGGTTTAAGTCATTACCTTACTCTCTAGAATCCGTTTCAGTGAATAAAGGCCAGCAGTTTTTGGCTCATACAGTAAGAAATGGTGGTAAGAAATACAGCTCTGATTTGATGATGAAAACCTTTGAGAAGAAAGCTCAGTTTTTATCGGTAATTGAAGTGCGAGAGCTTTTATCTGCGATTGAAAATCCAACCTTAAAGCTGATGGTTCGCTTATGTCTACAGACAGGAATTAGACGAAAAGAACTGTTGCTGTTTCCCTTACATGTAATAAGAAAGCCTACTGGAAACAGAGCTTACTATGAGGTCAACATTTCACGAACCAAAGGTGAGAAAGAGCGCAAGATACACATCCCGACACGATTGATGGAGGGCTTGTGGCATTATGTAAATGAGGCTCGTTTTCAGAAGCAGCAAGAGTCAGGAGTGGTATCAGATTGCTTGTTTTTAACGTCTGATGGTCAAGAGTGGACTTCTCAAGGCTCTGCTTTTGGTAAGGCTCTCAAGTCGCTTAATTTACCCTTTCACGTATCACTGTCACATGCTAAGGCATACTTACGCAACGCACATGCTGAAAGGAATGTTAGAGCATAAAAGCAGTAAGTTTGAACCCTTGATGTACCTACAAGCTCGGCTTGGACATTCGAGTATCACAACCACGATGAAATATTTGCACTTGGTTAATGATTTAGTCGATGACCTGTCAATTGAGTATCAGCAACAAATTGATGCGATTGTGTAGGTGAAGCATGGCGAAACACCGAAAAAATCTGACAGTTAACAAAGATAAACTCAAGAAAACATCTGTAGTTGAACAAACAATTGACGCAACTCAGAGCCAAGAGATTATCCGTCCAATCAACCCTGTTGTGAACTATCCCAATATTGGCTCAAAAGGTGGTAATGGTTCTAACGTTAATTTTTCTCGTTTCTATGGCAAAGGTTATGACGACATAACAAATCGAGTGTACTACACCGCAAAAGCTCTGCTGAAAAACACCGATGCCCTTAGCGAGGAAACTCAAAAAAGTTATTTTAAAAATGGTTTTTACCATTTCGCTGAATACCTTAAATTATTTAGGCATTCAGCGGGTGAGGACTTAACACAAGCAGATATTACGCCAGAGTTGATCGAGCAGTATTTGCTGCACCTTAAAGGTTGTGAGTTAGGGTATAACACCCAAAAAGGTTACTACACTCATCTCAAGTCAATGCTGATACATATGAAAGACAAGGGCTATTGGTCAGTCATTGGTGATATCAACCTAAACAGTGATTTCTTTCCTAAGAACCCATTTCCAAATTCAAGCAAACGAGTGAAGGGTGAGAAACCACTTACTCCCCATGAAAAAAGGCAGGTGGTGGTTGCGCTAAAACAAGCGATTAAGCCGATTTATCAAAAGACCGAACCATTGACAGGTTATGAATTAGTGGTTTGCTTATTAGCTGTGGCAATCCAAACGGGCATCAATACATCTCCACTTCTCAATATGACTACCGACTCATTGAGTGACCACCCACTTAAAGATTGCCGCAAGCTGTTAACCGTATTCAAAAAAAGAGGCAGCTCAACGCAATTGCACAATTTGCGAAAATCAGAGGAACTTGAAGTGGTGCAAGGGATAAAGCTTGATGTGGCTTATCTTATTGAGGCTATCATTGAACGCAATACCCAAGAGAGAAAGTCTATCGACACAGACTTGGTATTTGTCTATGAGCCTATAATAGCTCGCAAAGGTGCAGAGAGAGGTGCGGCCACCTCTCTATCAGAGAGGCTGCTTCAATATAACATCAAAAATTTCATCAAAGAGTACGACCTAAGAGATGAAGATGGTCGCACGATAAAACTTAATGTAAGCCGTTTTCGCAAGACGTTTATTAATGACATCTACGAGCTAAGTGGTGAGAGTTTGCTGATTGCCGCGCAGCAAGCCAAACACAACGGGACGGGAACGCTTGACCATTATTTACAAGCCCCTGAGCAATCAAAGCGTAATTTAGGCTTGATGGGCGAGATACGAGTTAAAGAGCTAACGAGTACAGAGTCAAGCGTCCCTGTAGGGCATTGTAAAGACCCTAAAAATGGTGATAAAGCACCGAAAAATGGCACATTCTGTAATGACTTTTTAGGTTGCTTCCGTTGTAAGAGCTTCGTTATTACAGGTGATGATTTGTATAAACTCTTTAGTTTTTATTGGGCAATTATTCGCAACCGTGATGAGTTTGGTCGCAAAGACTGGAAGCGTCATTTAAAGAATGTTCTAAGAATCGTGGATGAAGAAGTTATCCCTGAATTTGCAAAGCTTGATCAGTTGCAGCGTGTAGAGGCTGAAAAAGAGCGAGCAAGAACCAATCCACATCCGTACTGGCAAAATCTTGATATGTTAAAGGTGACGCAATGAGTTCAATTGAGTTAATACTCTCGCAAGCTGAGTTTGCGATTCAGCAATGCCCAAAGCCAAGCACCAGTGCGCTTGAGCAAGTCATTGGTGGCTCTCTAACGGGTATCGTGACCTACATTAAACTCGCCAATGGTGAATACCAAACGCTATCTCGATTTGAGGAAGATGTATGGGTGTTTCCTGCTAGTAAAGGTACGAAAGCAACTATAGCAAGTGCATTAAACCTTACTTTTTCCACCATTTCGGACACTCAAATGAAACGCATGGCAAAGTGGGTAATCTGGAGTAAAATGAAAAAGGGTTTAGCGCTTGGCTCTTTGGGAAAAATACTGGCCAAGTTGAAAATTTATTTTCAGTGGGTTTTAAGGTCAGATACTACAGCGACACATGGGCTTACGGCTTTTACCTCAAATGCCTACGTTAGGCACGTAAACACTCTGCTCTCAAAACGAAAAGGCGAAACTAAACCACTGACAGCAATCACTAAAGTGGATAGATTTCGCATTCTAGAAGACCTTTATTACCACTGCAAAGAGTTTGATTTTGTCAAAGAGCATCCCTGGTCTGAATCAAGCGCTAATGAGCAAGCTGGGTATGTTGGTGAAGTGTATCGGGAAGCCATTATCAAAGGCAAGACCCCCATTATTCCAGATAAAGTGCTAATTCCGCTGTGTCAGCTTACTAAATCATGCCTAGATAGAGCTGATGAAATTCTGGCATCATCAAAAAAGAAAGAAACATTACTACTGCGAGATAGCTGTATCTTCTGGCTGCTACTCACAACGGGTATGCGTATCCATGAAATATTAGGCATTAAGCGTGATGCGTATCGCTCTGAAACGAAAGATGACACCACTTACTACTACATCGAAACTGTCTCTGAGAAAACACATACTGGGTTAGCTGAGTGGATTGCGCCAAAGATAGCCACTGAAGCGATTGATATTCTTGGTCGTTTTAGTGCTTCACTTCAAGAGCAGCTTGAGTGTGATTTACTAAAAGCGAAAGCAAGCAATGACCATGTGGAAGTACATCGACTTGAGGAAATCTCAGACCACATTTGTCTATCGAAAAACCTCGGAAAAGGAAACGCAATTTACCTATTGTCAGGGGTGGCCATAACTAACACTAGGTTGCCAAACTTATGTAAACAGATAGCGAATGATTGGAACCTATCAGCGCACCAATTCAGACGTACCTTTGCTAATTATGCGGTTCATTCTGAATTAGGCGACTTGAGAGCATTGAAAGACCACTTTAAACATTGGTCTATTACCATGACCGCTTTGTATGCCTTTAATGATGATTTTGATGCGGAATTGTTTGAAGAAATGCTCCGAGAGAAATATCTGGTTGAAGAAGAAATTAAGCAAGATTGGTTTGAACTAGATGTGCCTATCACGGGTGGTGATATAGCTCAAAACATCAAGAAAGTCCGTGAGGATAAAGAGTTAATCAAATTTTTTGGCTCTCTTAGTGCTATGGCAGAGGCATACTCTAGCTCCATACCAATTCGCTCAACAGGTATTGGGTGGTGTACCAATGATGATGAGTGTAAGTGTGGTAAGCCTGATAGCTGTGAAAGTGGCATTGTAGATAAGCGACACCTGCCTTATTGGGAGGGAATGCTAGTGCAGCAAATGAAACTGATGCAATTAGATGATATTGGTGAAGCTGGTAGAGCGGCGGTCAAAAAAGGCATGAAGCGCTGTGAAAAGGTTCTGGCGGCATTGGGGATTGATGTTGAAGCTATGAAGCAAGAGATTAACGAAAGAGAGCATATCGAGGTGATAAATGTCTAACCAGAAAGAAAAAGCGACACACAAAGCGGTTCGACTTGCCATTATTCGTATCGAAAAGGGTCGCCCTAATGTTGTCTCTTATAAACGCAAAATGAGTGTCGCTGCTGTTGCCGAAGAAGCTGGCGTAAGTCGAGCATTGATTCACCGTGATTGCCCTGACCTATTAGAACGCATTAAAGGCGGTGTAAATAAGGGCATTCGACAGCAACGTGATGCAAAACAAACTGAACTTAATGAATACAAAGACCGCAATCGAGAGCTGCGGTCTGAGGTGGCGGAATTAAAAGCTATGCTCGCTAAAGTTCAATCACAAAATGCTACGTTAATACGAAAAAACATGGCGCTGAGTAATGCTCATGCGGATAATAGCAATGTAACGCAATTAATATATAGCTAATTATCTGAATTTAAAGGCAATAAATTAAAATTAAGGTTGTTTTTGAGATGGTTAAAAGCATCCAAAAGTGCAACCTTAAAGAAGGTTATATAAAACAGAAGGTTAGCTACAGTTACATGTAACAAACTATTTATAATTATTGTTCGCTGACACTTTTGTCATGGTAGAAAACCTTTTTCTTATCTCATGTTGATTTCTTTTGTATACATCAATGACCAATTCTATGAAGGAAAATGAAAATAAAAGAGTTGTTCAAGTTAGGAAACTGAAAATGCCAAGGGTAAAGTGTCTTTTTAGAAAAAAAAGGCCCCGCTCCAATGCAGGGCAACTTTTATTATTGTTAAGTCGAAGCCTATCCCCAGGTTATCCGACTTTTCACCACACGTAACTGTCACCACACAGCACGCCAAAGAAGACTGAGGCAATCTGCTTAGGTGTGCTGTGTGACGGTTGCTACACGCGATGAGGGATCAGTGAAAAATACATTTTCAATAAATTCAGTCGAGGACTGGTATGATCAACGGGACATATCACCCGACTAATAAGGGAACTACCGGATAGTGGCAGAGAACTTAGAAGATTTTGAGAACTGAAGTAATTATAATAATGGTGTGTGGTTTTGTATAGTTTATATGCAAACCGGCTGGCTTAACTTTGAACTTGGTGGAGCCGCTGGTGGTTGGCTTGTGGCACAATAACGACAGGCTATAGCAATATAGTGACTAGCTTGTGGCACTATAAGTAAAAAAAACCCCCGAAGAACGGGGGAGTATGTGTGGTGATTTCGTAGTTATGCCTTACTACTTATAGTTAGTCTGCTCCACTCCCTCCTTGGAGTGACTTTGCAGGGCCATACGAGTAAATACCTCCACACCAATATACGATGCTTCCTATTTACTAACTGCCTGCCTATTAGTTTGGTTTACCAGTTGGCTATACTGAAGGTTCACTTCTTCGATCATCTGTTGACGACTGATTAGGCCCCCAAACTTTTTTTCACCAATATAAAAAGTTGGAGTTCCAGTAAGTTTCAGATCTCTAAAAAGTGTATTATTTTTATTTAAAATAGCACTTACTTGTGACGAATTCGCAGTCTTTTTGATAAGCGTACTGTCTAGCCCCATCAGTTCAGCAAGCTCGTATGCCTTCTGTGGGATGGACTGCTGCATTGAAAGAAGCTCTTTGTGGAATGCTGGATACGCATTGGGAGAGATCTGATTTACAGCAATGGCTATCTTTGCTAATTCAGTGGAATTAGCACCTAAAATGGACACATCTTTATACACGAATCGGATGCGTTTGTCTTTACCTAAAAGGGGAGCCAACTCCGTTGCACCCCTTTTACATACTCCACATGCGTAGTCAAAAAACTCCACCACAGTGATCTCTCCAGCTTCATTAAGAACCGGCGTATCTTCATCATAATACAAAGATTTTGAAAACATTTGTTTATGCTTCATTGTTTGGTATGTCCTCACGGATTCCACTCCTGCGATTAAGAGTTCAGGGTTTGATTGGAACGCTTTCATAAGCATCGAGTTGAATTGTTGTTGTGACATTTCAACTTCAGAAGCTGATGCGGTAGCTGCAGAACCAATTGCCAAAATTGTAAATAAAGTCGTCGCTGTCTTCTTGAACAAAGGTGCCATCATTAGATTCCTCGATTTGAGTGGTCGTAACATAGTGCTCGATGAACAACGTTATGTTTTCAATTAAGAGAACTTTTTTTCGAGATAGATTGAAACGGGGGGAGAAAATTGACGCGATGATCGGGGAAAACCATAATGAGTTTACCCACCCCAGTTATGAAAAAATGTATGGAGCGTTACTATGGACCCGATCAGTAGAATGAATTCCCTCATCACAGAAAGCTTTAATTCTGTAAAAGAATCGCAATCAGAAGTGCTTGAAACATTGGCCACTACAACAAGGAAGGTGTTCAAAGAAATTACTCAAACAACACCGAATTGGAGGCAGAAGCTTTCAGAAATTGCCAATGATGCAACTTGCGCCAATTATGTTGGCCACGTTGTCTCTAACAAACACACTCCAGCAGAGCTACTTCAGTCACAGGCAACTGACGACTTTGTTCTTAACGAATTACAAGTGACAGCGTTCGTGGTTTACGAAATGGTGGAACGAGGTTGCCCTGAGCCGACTCAGCTCAAAGATCTGAATACTGCTATCCAGAACGTAACGCTGAAGTCATTAAACAGTTTACGCAAGTTACTACGCCGCCATAACTATGATATCGACTATCTTTCAGATCGTGTACAAGAGGCTGCCTTGGAAACGATTCGTGCTGCACGCTGCTATAAGCATACGGGTATAGCGAGCTTTGATACTTACGCGAGCGCTCGCGTTAAGACCGTTGTATCAAGAAAAGAGCTCCACCATACACTGATGGTGAAAGTATCAGACCGGGACATTTCAGGCGCTTATTCAAAAGCAATTGAAATTAATTCCGAGAAAACCAACAACAAGCTGACCCCAGGTTCCAGTGCATCATCGTACTTACCCAAACCATTGTATGACTTTGATCAAGGTTCGAACGACAATCGATATGGGGTAACTAGTGGATGTAACGACAATGTGGTGTCGGATTTGACGCATCTTAAGTTGAGACAGCACTTGATTGCCCAGTTAAAGACCCTCAATGCGAACGAGAAAATTGTGATCATGAATGAGATGGGATTAGTAGCCGGTACATTGAATCGAAACGACTTGGTTGAATCTCTCGGTTTCTCCTCGTCTCGATATACCCAAGTTAAGACAAGCGCCTTACAAAAGCTAGGCGCACATAAGTCACTTTCTAAGTCATGGGAACGTGCGCTTGCTTAGTTGATGAACTCAATTCCACTCCCATTGGGACTGTTGTTTGGCAGAGTATCGTTAGTTTCGGTATTCTGCTTTTTGTTGTCGGTCCTTTGGTATTGATCAGCAATAGGTGACGCAGCTGGTGGTGCGCTTTGCGTGTAATTGAAGGAATCTTTAATTTGAGCGTATTTTCCAATGAAGGTTGTTTTTGCAGAGCCTATAGCTGATTTACGAGCTTTGCTAATAATCAAATGAGCGACACCAGGTTCATTTTGAGGATCATACATTTCCGGTCGATAAATAAAGCAGATGATATCCGCATCTTGCTCTAGCGAACCTGACTCTCGTAAGTCGGAATTCACTGGGCGTTTATCAGCACGCTTCTCGATATCGCGAGACAATTGGGATAGTGCTATAACAGGTACTTGTAACTCTTTCCCCAACGCTTTGAGCTGTCGTGATATTTCTGAGACTTCTAAGTTTCTATTATCAGTTTTGTATTTTTCACTGGTTAGCAACTGAATGTAGTCCACACCAATACCAGAAATCTTTCCATTATGCTGCCGATAAAAGCGACGTGCGCGACGACACAACTCCTCGACGGTCATTGAACCGTCATCCATCTCAATATTGTAATCACCGGATCTACCTAGCGCAGATGAACAATCAGCCCATTGAGTATCACTCATGCTGGCGTTTCGAATATTACTCAGTGGTACGCTTGCCAAGTTAGATAGCAAATTCTCTCCAATCGATTCAGAGCTCATTTCAAGGGAGAAAAATAAGAATGGTGCATCGTTTTGATAACTTGAGTTTTTGATAACGTTCAGGAGTAAGGTGGTTTTGCCATGAGATGGACGGCCTGCAAGGATGATGAAATCTGCAGGTCGGAATCCACCAAGTGCTTCAAAGCATGCAAAGCCCGACTTAAATGCATTAAATTCCCCTTTGCTTCTGCGCTCCATGTTGTCCAGCGTTGCAGCAAAGGCATCTTTCAATGAAATTGGGCCTTGCTCATTGTCCTTTTCCACTTCGTCATAAGACTCAACAACAGAATGCATCGAACCTATGATTTCATCGGTCGTCTTGTTTGACGAACATTGTGTTAATAGCTTTTGAAGCTCCACCTGAAGTGTTCGTTTGTTGTTAGTGTCGTTGATTTGCGAAACATAGTCAGAAAGAGCATTTATGTTTGCTGGTTGCGCTAGTGACTCCATGGCAACTGTAGTAATCGCGTCGACTCCCTCTTGCCCATACTCAGCGTATACACGCGCTTTAATCGTGTTTAAATCGATTGATTGTTTATCTTCATGCAATTTGAAGCAGGTATCGATGAGAACCCGTGTCGCTGTATCACTGACAACGTTAGTTTCTAGGTCGAGTTCGTCAATAACGCCATCATGGGAGAGGATGAGGTTAATCACAGGGTGGTATAAATTAAACTTTAACATGGTAATGCCCATCGGATACTAGGACATAGTTGATACAACTTTTGAGAGTGAATTTAGAGAATTGAGTGGGGGAGGTGGTAGGGAAACCCAAAAAGTTAACAACGGAGTGGGTTCAATCGCAACAATCAAACGATTGGATTTTTGGGTTTCCCAAATTACTAAAGCGAGGCGTCGATGCCTCCCTCATAATCAAATTCGACGGACTCTGTGGGAGAGCTAATCCATGCGTCGATGATGTTATTGCGTCGTGTCGTGTGGTATTTGCCTGACGGAAGTTTTTGCATAAATCCATCGGTGACCTGGTTGATGTCCAACGAGTAGCCCAGCTTCGAAATCTCGCCATGAAGTTTAAACATCACGTTATCCGAGATGTAGTGATAAGCGGTACTGCGCGAGATGTTGGCGTAGGTTCGATAGAGCTCTTCACATGGTTCCATTTTGAACTCATCTTCCAAAAGACTTGAGCTGCATTGAGAAAATAACAAGTTTACTCGTGCATCTAAGTAATCGGTGCGGCTGGGTGTGAGCATATACACGGCCAAACACGCGAAGGCGACAATTAAGCACGCAGCGGTTCTGACAGGGACACACTTAGTATTCATTTCCATAACGTTTTCCAGTTCCATTCATCTAGACAACCCAATATCAGAAATATGGCATAGACAGTCATGCCGAAATGAAATTAGTGGAACGATTTTTAGTGTTTCCCCCGTTTTGAATAGAAAACAGTGACCTCCTCTCGTTTAAGACGATGCCTAATGATGTGATGGAATCGAGTTCCTTTGTCAAATAAGGGGCTTAAATGGACTCGCTAATTCGTAAACCCAAGTGATTAGACGTGTATAACTGACCGTCAGAGTCTAAATCTTTTTTGACTTGGGGATTTTTTAATGAAAGTCATCGAGAATAACACCCTGCGCGAGTGTGTAGTCTGTAAACAACCCACACTAACAATGGTAGAAAATGGACACCAGGCAAAACGATACTCTTTATGTGAGAAGCACCACTCACAAATTGAGTACGTGAGAGTTATACAAGTAATACAGCAATCTAAATTCAAGCGAGATGGAAAAACTCGAAAAAATGTCAAAATTGTAGATCCAAGAAAGAGCTTGGTTCGCTTTGATTTTTATTTTCGAGAATTAGCAGTGGAAGATTGTGGTAATTATATCTGGCTAGGCGCTAAAAATGGGCCATCTGTACAGGCTGTTCATGTGTACCCTGACAAAAGTGATGTTACCGACTACTTACTGGCAAACCCACCTTTTAACGCAAAAGGAATCCAGTACCGAACAATACGCAAGATAAACGTATGGGATCGAGGGGATAGAAACGAAATCCACTTATCCAACATACCAGAACATCACTACACGAAGAAAGGCATGTCTCTCAACGATGCATACGCACTACTTGTGAAACGTAAGACTGTAGTAATTCAGAAAGTTGGAGCAAAAAAAGTAGTGACCAAATCAGCGTAATAGAATTGAACGGAGAAGCTAAATGGATTGGTTTGAACGATTAAGCTTGGATTGGTTTGAACGATTAAGCTACGGGCCACAGGTTGATGATCTTGTGGTCAGCTTTTTTAATGGATGGGTTACTTGGGTGCATGGCCTTAGTCTGAATCAGCGTTTGGCTTTTGCTATGTCAACTATAGTGGCTCTCTTTGTCGTTAATTGGCTGTTTAAAATGATATTTCGTATTTTTGTAACCGTTAGGCGATGGCTGCGTAGAAGGTGTATCCCCAAAAAAATCAACCTTCATCTAGATAGGGAGCAAGATCAGCACATAGAGACGGATAAGCTTTTATTGGGCGGCTTTCGTGGTCTATTAGTGACGCTCTTATTTATTGGGATAGTAGGAGGTGTAGGTGTCAAAATAATGAAGAGTGATAGTATCAATGACAAGCCTGATATCGGTACAGGTGTTTTGCACCGCGACATTGTTAAGCATTATGACCAAAACACATTAACTGTCGAGCAAATAGAAAAGTGCTTGGCTATAAGGCACTATCAAGACCAAAATCAGTCGCAAGCATTCGATTTACGCGCTCAGTTAGAAGAAAGGAAGCTCTACATCCAAAGCATAGATCACCCTACAAACTCAGATGTTCAAGCTTACAACGTCCTAATTGAACAATACCAAATTCTTGCTGAGAAGCTTGATGCGGTAAGCCTTGAATGGAACAGTATCTGTGCTAATAAGCGTTACTATTTAGAAGATTATAATCATAGCCAATTCACAAATACCGATACCGTAGATATGTAAGCCACTTAAGAGGCAAAGCTTTGTGTCGAGTCTCAATGCTTAAAGCTAAGAAATGCGCCTTCGCTAGTCGAAACAGCAAGGTAGGATTGCACTTTCTCGGGTAATTTCCTCATCAACAATTTCCGCTCAACGAATGAAGAATAAAGATGAAGAGAAAAGGTGTATCACCACAGGAACATACTTAGTCAGCACTTATGAAAAGCGTGTTTGCACTGACTTTCAATCATTGGCCACGAAAAGGAGAATCACCATGTTTTTCTTGCCAGATATCCATGACACCAAATTAGATACTGTTGCTTTATCAAACGCGAGTAGATGCAGCATTGTTGCTGAAGTCGCAGGAGAGAAGTATGTCCCGAGAGACTTTCTTAACTTACTTGTGGTTGGCGAGGGGGGCAAAATCGGCAGTAAAGTAAAAAATACTAACGATTCCTATGACTTGGGTCCCGCTCAGGTGAATACAATCCATTCCAAATACATCTTACGAAACTACCCTAATAAGTCTTGGGTAGATGTTGCCACTGACCCTGTTCTCAATATCCGTATCAGTGCAGATATATTCAAAGGATGCCTTACCTACGCTAAGGGTCATGTTTGGGAAGCCGTCGGTTGCTATAACTCAAAGACAGTCAACATCAAGACCAATTATCTAATCAGAACAATGAAAACTTGGGATTACATTCTGAAACGACCATCATTGAACTGCTCGGAGTATTGGTATCAGGATTAGAGCTAACTTCGACTCCCCAAATATCAAATAGCAGCTCAAATTCCCCTCGCTATTTAGCAAAATCGACTTCTACCACAAGTAATATGGGGTTCTCATGTTTATAGGAATTCATTATGTCGATACGTATAAATCGAAAGACACTGACCCTATGTGGCGTACTCGTACTGTCTGGTGTTCTGGTTCTAAAGTTCTCTTCTGTTTTCTTCGATGATTCTCATGCCTATGTTGGCCAGTGGAGCTCTGTATCGTCAGACGGCGCTGCAGAATTCAACGTCGGAGCTGACTACATTGAGGCGTTTGGGAAACGATTACCCGTTGACGTGATTGTTAATGATGACGGCTCTGTTTTGGCTCAGTCTCCAAACCAAAACTTTAGAATAACCAAAACCACCAGCGGTGTTGAGTTAACTGTTACACGTAGGTACATCGAAGAACCGGTCGAGAAGGTTTATGAGCTGACTCTAAAGCAGTAAGCGTTCGTAAAGACGTTCTAAATCAACTTCATATTACTGAGAGCCATCGTAACTAAATGATAGTGCTCAGACGTGTATAACTACTGCATTATTGAATCAGAATGAAACGCGAGAATGCTGGATATAAAGTACATCAAAGACACATTTAAAGTTCCTGTTTGGCAAGTGTTGTTGCGGTTACCTGAATCGTTTGTGGACACGAGACAAGTGGTGTCTGACTTTTCCTATCTTACGGACAGTGACTGTGTGGTTATTCAAGGGACAGTGACTTCTATTTCTGAATCATACAATCGAACGACTGTCATTAATGGCAGCATTGTTGACTCCCGAAACGTCGCTCAACGTTTTTCTCATTTTGCCAAATTAGACAGTGAATACGGCCAACAATTGGCAAGTCGACTTAATGATCGAGGTTATTACTTGTGCAAAGTGAAACAAGTCGGAACCGCGCTGTTTATCAACCACCCGCAGCCATTGAATGAAAAATTCATTGGTAAAATCACTCCGGTCTATAAAGTCAAAAGTAAGCAACTCAAAGGGTTGAAGTATGCTGAGTTTTTGGAGCAGCATATTGATGAACTGATCCCATTGACGGCAAGAAAGATACGAGAAGAATTAGCGAAATTAAATCTAAGCAACGGGAAAATTAGACGGTTGTTAGAAGCGCACTCGCTGTGTTTAGAAGAGGTTTTGAGATTTGTGCATTTCCCAAATTCATTGGAAGAAAGTGAACAATGCAACGCTATACTACAAAGAATAGCAGCTACTTTGTTGTTCTCAGAAGTGGAAGGCGAACCAAATTTAACTCACCCATTTCAGCTCGACAAAGACGATACCTATTTCAATGATGTCGTCCCGTTTCAACTGACGGATGAACAATTGGATGCCGTGAGCGGTATCAAAGCCGCGATTAACAACAGAGCCCCACGAAGTGTCTTATTCGGGGATGTGGGGACGGGGAAAACCGTCATTGGCGCGATACTGACACGTCATGTTGTTGATGCTGGTGGTTGTGTCGTCATTATGGTTCCCAACCTAATATTAGGAGCCCAAATCTATAAAGAGATCGACAACTGCTGGCCAGATATTGGCATCGAGTTTTTATTGTCTGAGAGTGAGCATGACAACTTCGTAGGTAAAGGCTATCGATGCATCAACGAGATGACAGAAGACACCCGTGTCGTGATTGGTACGACGGCTTTGCTCCATCATCACAACAATATGCCTATCGACCTACTGTGGATCGACGAAGAGCAAAAAATGGGGCTTGAACAAAAAGAATCCACATTAATAACTCATGGCCGGACACATCTGTTGTTGTCGAGTGCGACGTGCATTCCTAGAACGCAAGCGATGATGAGTTTTGGCATGCTGCCGTACTTCAAATTAACCAAGTACCACACACCTAGAGAAGTGATCACTACCCGTTACGAGCATACCCAAATCGATGAGGTTATCTGTCGAGTTGAAGAACGCATCAATCGTGGTGACAAGGTGTTAATCATTAGCACCATGAAAGGTGAATCCAAAGCTCAAGCTGTTTCACACAGAGCCAGTGCTGAACAACTCTTTGATGACTGGAAAGCGATGTATGGTGACATCGTTAAATTGTCCCATGGTGGGTTGTCTAAACAAGACAATGAGACTGCCATAAATGCAATGAAGTCGGGTGAGGGGAAAATATTGATTGCGACCACATTGATTGAGGTTGGGATCACAATACCAAAACTGAACTATGTCGTTGTGCTGAACCCTGAAAATCTTGGTGTGGTTACGCTGCACCAGATCCGAGGTCGCGTAGCGCGGGAAGGAGGTATCGGGCATTGTGACCTACTGCCTACTACCCAACTCAAAACGCCATCCATAGACCGACTGGATTTGTTGGTCAATCACTCTGATGGGTTCAGTTTGGCAGAGGCTGACTTGCAATTACGGGGTATGGGGGACTTAAAGAATGGCAACAATCAGTCAGGAACGTCGAAATGCATCTTGGTCGACCAACAATTATCGCTTGGTCTGCTAACCGATACCTTAGAAAGACTGACAGGAAAGGGATCAGAAACCTAAACGAATTAATTTCTGAAACTGACATCACGCTCAATAAATGACAGTCAGGCATGAGCAATTTACGGAGAGCAC
Organism: Vibrio sp. 10N.239.312.D08; assembly: GCF_041466145.1. Taxonomy (NCBI): domain Bacteria; kingdom Pseudomonadati; phylum Pseudomonadota; class Gammaproteobacteria; order Vibrionales; family Vibrionaceae; genus Vibrio; species Vibrio sp. 10N.239.312.D08. Next base: position 19,547 of record NZ_JBFSSD010000017.1, read on the forward strand.
CATTATGCTAATTAAATACAAAAATTATTCTGATCTGGATGATTCTACTTTAGAGCATATGGATAAATTGAAGTACTCTGATTTATTCCATCAATTGAAAATTCAATTTGAAACAATGTGCGGATCTACTTACAGTTTCGGGGATATTTTCAATACACAAATTAATCAAACTGAGATTGTAGAACATAACTGGATGGTTTCAATACCAATTCAAAACCAACTATTCACTCTTGATAGTGTAAGAGAGTCGATACCGGAAAGCGAGAAAGGGATTAATGTACGTTGTTTTCTTGACCCGAATCTCTATGAGCTCATTTTCTTTGTCGACCCTAGAAACCCAAAAGAATTGATCGGGTTTTGCAGCTTAAGTAAGTTTGAACATAACGATGATGGGTACTATTCGATTAGAGTCGTTTTGGAAATGGTCTACGTTAAGCCCAAGTATAGAAATGGCATTCGAGGTCAGATAATGGCCTATGAAACGGGTCGCTTGATATCTAGGCAAAAAGTGTTTGATGAATTTAACAACGAATATCGATATGTGGACGTCGAAGTTGCTGGTCAAGGAACTAACGCAGGAGGTCGAGCATGTTTAGAGCGGTTTTACCTCGGAATCAATTTCCACCTCGGCGGCATAAGTATTGAAGATAAAGATGGTTGTGACATTGAAATACCATCTAACGTTATTTTGTGCGATGAATATTAGCGATTTGTTCTTGCTTTAATACAAGCTCTAAAGGCGGAGTTAAACAACACTATACCTTGCGATAGTTAGTTGTGGGAAAGTGAACCTCATCCCCTGATTATCGTTAATTTAAATACCTTTTCTGATGTAACACTTCACCTTTGTCACCAATAAAATTCAATTAAGCCGTGAAATAAGGCTCACTAATTTAAATTATGCAGATCTAAGTTTGGCAAACTCTTGGTACTAACTAGGAGTGTTGCTATGAAATGGTCAAACAAAATTCAAGGTATGTTGGGCTTAGGGTTGCTTGCCAGCCTTCAAGTCGCAGCTGAACCCCCAACGCAAGATTTCCTCAATGCCGACATCAATGTGGTTTCAAGTTATGAAATTGAAACCGACAAGCTAATTATGATGGAGCTGGATACCGGTGAAATGTTACTGGCCACCGGTGATGGAAAATTTCTTATCAAGGGCGGTTCATTATTCTCAACCGTTCACACCAAATTCGTAAACTCCCCACAAGAGCTTTACGCGGCATCCCATGTCGACTTGAAGAAAATGAAAATCAACCCAGAAGAAGATTTTGCGGGGTTTAACTTAAACCCATTAGCCAAAGTTTTTGGTGGGACCCTCTTTATTGCACCAACGGGTTGTAAGCATTGCGGTGACTTCGTAGAGATCCTTGAGAAGCAGCACCCTGATAAAAGATTCCGCATAGCAATCGTGCCTGTCTTCGATGATAAGGAGTATGAAAATACGTTGTTAGCCCAATGTTCCGATGATCCGGACAAAGCGCTGCACGCCTTATATGAAGGCACTTGGTCTGAAGCTAAATACCCCCGCCCACCAAATAGCCAGTGTAAAGAAGCCATTACCAAAGTGAATTCAACTTACGCGTCTCTACAGATAATGAGTCCGGGCCGTGTTGGGCTTCCTGCATTTTTCAACAACAAAACATCTTCCATTATCGGGCTGCCAACGAGTAAGGCTCAACTCACGTCCATTATCGTAGAAGGAATCGACCTATGATTAAACAATCCATATTTATCTCATTTGCGCTGCTTACTTTAGCCGGTTGTTCTGTCGTAGGCGAAGAAGAGGGCGTGTGTCCAGGCGCGAAAAGTGGTGTAGCGTGTGCGTCCGTCCGAGAAGTTTATGAGCTAACCAATGTCTATAACAATGCTGAAGACTATGCGAAGGCGACAGGTGACGAACGTGTCATGGTCACAGACGAAGATGGCGAAACCATCACAGGGAAAGAATACAAAGAAAAATACGGAACGGACATTGAGGCTGACTCAGCATCAGTGAATGAAACCCAACAACACGCAAACTTTTCTCAAGCTCCAGCGTTAGCTTCACCCGAAGCGGCATATCAGCATTTACTTCTTCCGGCTCCAGAACCCCTAGCCATGCGAAAGCCTGCCGATATTGTTCGTACATTGGTGCGTCCATATACAGACAAAGAAACCTTACAGATCCCTGGTTATGGATTCATCGAAGCAACACAGCGAACTTGGGTCGTCGATAGAAGCGCTAAGACCAATGATTCTCAATACGTCAACTTCCATGTCAGAAAGGAAAGCCAAGAGCAAAACTACGATGTGAATGATGATGGTCAGATTGGCGTCGAGTCACGCAATGCAAGACCGGCTATCAGCGACTCTGAGTTAAGAGAGAATGCGAGAAGTAATGCGAACTCGCTAATCGATCAACTGCGTCAATAAGGGGGCATATATCATGGGTGCGATTTCACGATTTTTTAAGCAATTCGAAAACTCCAAATTTGGCGATCTTCTCCCTGTCTTGGACTACAACCGAAAGCACAAATATTTCGAGCTCGAAGACAGTTACATTGGCTTAATGTACAAGATTGAAACGGTGCCAGCCGTTAACGATGAGTTACAGGAGCTATTAGAACAAATCTATAAGGCCGATTGGCCGGAAGACACGTTTATTCAGGTCTTGTTTTGGGCGAATGATAATTTAAGCCCTTTCACCAATAGCTTTTCTATGTACCACGGAGGTCGACAAACAGGTGAGGCAAACGACAGACTGAATTCGATTTCAAAGGGGCTGATTAACCACTTCCAGCAATCATCACAATCAGGGTTTGGTGATAGCGACTGTCGAGCTCGCATGTTTGATTGTTACTTCGTAGTGAAGGTTCCAATCAAAGGCAACTTTGGCGTGCCTACCAAAAAGGAACTTAAACACTTCAATAATCTACGTACTGATACAGAAGAGTCATTGAACAAGGTCGGCTTGTTCTGTACCCCGATGGATCAGTGGGGCTGGCTACACTTCATGCAAAGGCTCATGAACAGAAAGGACTCGTCAACTTGGCGCAAAGGAGACGTTAATAAAAACGAAGCCTACATGCCCCGAGATCAAGTTCAGGAGCAGGGCGGTAAAATCGAGTTTACCGATTCGAAGGTCATCATTGATGAGCGGCCTATATCGATGCTTACTCCCAAAGAATACCCAAAAACACTGGGCTTTGGTGACATGCTGAATGTCTTTAGTGATTGGCGATATGGGCATTCTACAGCATGGTCGAACTTCATGATTGTATTGAATGTCCATTACCCTAACTCTAAAAAAGAAGAGGGTAAGATTAAGCGTCGCCGTAAATACATGACAATGCAGGCAAACAACAAATTAGTAAATTGGAATGATACTGTTCGTTGGCAGCGAGCTGACTTTGATGAAGCTTTTACCAAAATTGAGCAAAAGAAGTCGAAGATGGTGAATGCGTATCTTCAGTTTATGATTTTTGGTGATGATGAGGAGCATTTAGAGACGGAGATTGCACGCTTCAAGAAAGTAGCTTCAACCCCTGCAGGATTCGAATTGGAAGAAGACAAGTACATGACTCCACCTATGTTCCTGCATTCATTACCTTTCGCACCAGACCCTGTGACTCGCAAAAGATTAGACCGCTATAACTTAGTACCGTCTGATGTCTGCGCGTTCATGAGCCCGATAATTTCCAGTTCATCTGGCAACTCACCAAGTAAACCTGTGATCCCCTTTGTAACCAGAGACATGTCGATGTTTGGGTTTAATCCTTTTGAAACCGATGGCTCAATGAACGGTATCGTTGTCGCGGAGTCGGGCTCGGGCAAGTCGGTTCTCGTCCAATACATTGTGACGTGCATATTGGGGTCAGGCAAGATGCCAAGCCAGCATCTATGGAACATGATGAATTTACCCAAGTCAGAAATCGATAAGCTGATGAAGACCGCTCAACATATTGCTGAAGCCAAGCGCGATGGTGGTATGGCAATGATTATCGATGTGGGTCGAAGCTACTACCGTTTGTGTGAAGCGTTGAATGGTCAATTTATCAGTTTCGGTCAAGATATGAAGTTCTCACTCAACCCTTTCCCGTCCATTGTTGAGTTCAGTGGTAAGGAAGGGCAGGCTGGTATGATTTTGGAAATGCTGTCGGTGATGGCAGAGCCCAATGGTACGCTCACGACGTTGCAGAAGCGTGGTATGACGACCATTTTGAAATTGATGTGGGATAAGCATGGTCGCGACTCAAGTGTCACGATCTTCGCTGATATGTGTTCTGCGAGCTCTCGTCAAGAGCTGAATGACATTGGTGAACAGTTAAAACCATTCCGTGAAGGCGAAATGTTTGGCGATATGTTTACGGTCAATAAGCCGCCCCCAACGCTGGACAACCCATTCATTGTCTGTGAATTAGAAGAGCTGAAGTCGCAACCGGAATTGCAGGTAATTGCCTTAATGCAGATCATCAACCTGTGTTACCAACATTTCTTCTTGGGTGATGCTCAAGCCGGTTCTCAGCGTCGTTCGAAAGCCTTCATTGTGGATGAGTGTTGGGAGTTCCTTCAAGAAAAGCAAGGGTCCACAGGTGCTAACCCAGTATCATCGTTCCTTGAGAGTGCCTTTAGGCGTTTTAGGAAGGTGGATGCTAGTGCTTGGATTATCACCCAATTGTTGAGTGACTTGTATGGTTCATCTGTAGGTAAAGCCATAGCCGCCAACTGTGTATATCGTTGCTTCCTGTATCAGAAATCAGACACGATTAATCAAGTTAAAAATGACAAGCTGGTGGCATTGTCAGACCAAGAATTCGAAATTCTCAAATCGATTAGGACCCGTAAAAATAGGTACTCAGAAATCTTCTTCCAAATTGGTGATGACATCAAAGAGGTTGTGCGTTTTTACGCGCCTCCTGCAATGCTGCTGATGTACTCCACGGACCCGAAAGACAAAATGGAATTAGCGGCTCTGATGGAACGGGGGTACACCCAAGACCAAGCCATCGATAAAATTTTAGAGACGCGTCGGGTCGAGTCATTTGCGACTGACATGGATGACTTGGAAAATGAAGACGAAGAACAAGTCGAAAACGCCGCATAACAATGTCCTTTCTTTGAAAGAAAATAAGTTATGCAAATGATCTCCCAAATAGGCAAGCAGGCTCCAAAACCTGCTTGTCAATTTAAAGTCCAAATTACCTTCCTTGTTTGAAAAACTTATTTCTACCGCTCCTTACAATGAAAATCACACCCCAACAATGGTCACTATGCAATGAAAATTCTAACTATGGTTTTAAGCACTTTGGTCTTCATGAGTTCAGCTATGGCTAACACCAGTGACGACATAATCAGTCGTTACAAAGAAGCGTGTGGAACGGAGTGTGGGGACACCATCGCCTATTTGTCACGCTATGCTTCCGCCCAATGTAACATTCCTTATGATTCAGTCGTAGAAACGTCTGTGGAGCTTACTGGGCTTCAATTTGTGGCGATCTCCATTGCAGTCCAACACCCACTTGCTCACTCATTGCAAAATTATGCTTTGAAGAGTCTTGATTGTTCGGACTTACATAAGTGGTCTAAGTCCATCGAAGACTATTCGTTCGTGCTAGAGGCAAACAACGGACTCCAAGGCTCCAATGTCTCAAGTAGCAATTAGAATGAGTGAGGTTATGGATGTTGAGTACTAACCAATGTAATGAAAAATCAGGCAAAAACGTGAAGGTGACATGGCTTCTGGTGTGTGGACTTGTGGCCTTAATCACTATTGTTACCGTGATGATGTGGACAACGAGAGCGAATCGATTCAGTGATTACACGATGATGGAAAAATCATCACGCGAGTATATTTTAAACCTGTATGCAATGGACAACTCAACACTAGATTCAAAGGCGATTCAGTGGCCTGATTTTGCTGTCGCTCATGGTGGGGTGCAGTCAGTGAATTTGGTAACAAAAGTTTGTAAGTCTGAGGCGTCAAATGCCACCTGCTTTTTTGCGTATCAAACTTCCTTTAAAGACCAAAGCCATACCATGACATATGGAGTCAGGGCGACAAATGATGAAAGTGAACCGCTGAATATTGAATTGCTCAATGCAACTGGGGGGCGGTTGTTGCTTTCCATGCCAGATCCCTTTGTGAATAGTCCTGTGGTGGAGGTATTGGAATGAAGACGCTAAATTTTCTTGTTGGATACATCTCTCTTCAATTGGGGATAATTGTCTTTTTGACAAACCCATTGAATAGCATGTCACTCACAATAATTTGCTTTTTACTGGTGGCGGTATGCTACTGTCTTGTCTCCCCGTTTATCAAATGTCGTCTACAAGAACTCATGCATTTTGATAAATTTGTCTTTGAGATTTATCAGTCAAATCGACGTCATCCATTGTCTGAAAAGTTTGGAACGGAAATATCTAAACACCTGTCTAAAAATGCACAATCTTCTTCTGATAAAAAGAAAGACATCGGCGCATATGTAGCCACGGACTTATACTTGTCCTTATTCACGTTCGGTATCGCGGTCGCGCCAGGTTTATTAATCCATATATTTTTACCATAAGTCTTCATTCTCATTCAGCCCCTTCATAGTCGTGAAGGGGTAACAATCCAAATCCCTCCTTTACAATGAATGCCGCGAGAAAAACTTTAATCTTCAAAAATAGGCTTGTTAATTTCAAAAATTGCTCTCGACCTTATTTAACCTATCCCAATGAAATTGCGTTTGGAGTTGAAGAGCACTATGAACAAGTTAATCAAAATTCTTATTAGTTGTTCACTAACAGTTATAGGGACTGCTGCTGTTGCGAAATCAGTGTACATCATCGGTTCCATAACGAGTGTGCCGCCAAAAGTAGAGTTTACTTACCCTGATGAAATCTATCGTGGCGTGAAAGAGTATTCAGCCTTAGCTAAAGAAGCCGCAGCATCTGGTTGTAGATTAGAAACAGTGCGAGAAGAAGCGTATACGTCTGACAGTAGCAATCTAAAGTGTTTCTTCGAATGGACAGGTGATACCGACCCGAGCTGGAATGCGAATGGATTAGCGCTCGATGGTCGACCTACCGCAGCTGCAGGAGAGCATTACCGTTCATATCGCATTTCTTACTTCAATGGTATTGAGAAAGAACGCATCACATTGATTGAAGACAGCGTGGCCTACACTATCCTTGAACCCGTTCCGCCTGTGATTGTAAATGTCACCACGGACACTACTTCAGCTCAATATCAAGGCTTGAGCTTCATTACGCACGATAAGAATGAAAAACTTCGCAAAATTACTGTTGAGGTCGAGCCTCGTCCATTTGATCAGGTGGTGGCCTTAACTCAGTTTGGTGAATCGTGTGAGGTGCCTGAAGGCCAAGATTCATGCGTGGTCGCCATTTCTGCCTTTCATCTATCTGGTGACGATTCACTGACAGGGCAACTTACCACAGCATTAAAAGTCTCGGATAAATACGATGTCGTATCAGCCCCGAACAGTCAGATCCAATACGCGTGGGATTACAGACCGCCCGTTATTGAGCAGTATGCTGTCAAAGCTGTCGGAGATACCACTAGCAATGATATTTCGATTGATGTTGGTGGAGAAACGGTGGTTGTCCAAAACAATGAAGCTGTAGTCGTTCTCAGTTCGCCGCACAGTACCGATACAGCAAATAAGTGGTGGTTACCATCCAAGGTTAGTTTGAGCTTTGAAGAGCATACAGATCATGTCGGTGTATCCGATTTTGTTACGCTAGAGGGTAGGGATATAGGCGATTTATTCAGAAATGAATACGTTACCTATACCGAGAAGACAGTAGACAGCTTTGGTATCCCTCAACAGATTGGCAACAAGTTTGTCTATCGAATTCCGCTCAGTTCAGTGGTAGATGGATTTTATCAAGGCAACATAAAAGCCTTAGATAGATTTGCAAACATAGGTGACAAGGAAGTGACTGCAATGCAGTTAGACCGTTTACCTCCTGAGATTCGTCTGTACAACAATGACACGCTGTTTAGTACTGGTGATGAAATCAACTTCATGGAGCATATGATTTTCACCGTGCAAGATGAAACCAGTATTGAGAATGAAATCACTGATATTTTGCTTGATGGCGTACCCGTTGAGCATATTGGTGAATTCAAGATGGCTCGTGCGATCAAAATGGAAACCCCATGGGAGTCTAATACCGTTCATAAAGTCATTGTGCGTGGTAAGGACGGGAACAACAACGTAGTTCAAAGAGAGTATTCCATTTCATTCTTACCTTTAGACTTCGAATACGACAACATCAGTGACCGCAAAGTGGCACTTGTGCAGAACCAAGACATCACATTCGCACAAACGAAAGGTCGAGCTTGTAGAATGTTCAAGTCAGAGCATGAGGCGGTACAAGGGATCAAAAACCCGACTCAAATGACTTGTTCCGTGAACTGGACAGTCATCCCTCAAGGTTTGGAAGAAGCATGGGATACTGCGAGCCCTGAGCTGATTGGTGTATTTGAAAATACGGGTCCTGCGACAGTGGAAGCTGAGATTTATATCCATGACTCTGAAGGCCGAAAAAACTTAATCAAAGTCGACGATACAAGCCTAATCGTTCATACCCCAGATACTCCAGAGATCATCTTCGACGACGACGGTATGTTTGAAGATGGCATATATGCGGTTGAGATGGGGCAATCTAGAATCGGGAGATATCGAGTTAAATCAGCGGCGTCGCCTATTTACATTACGCTCCTTAAAAATGGTGAAACCTTAGAAAGCCAATACATCAAACAGTCCAACCGATACACCGAGCACACTATCACTAAGGTAATCACAGACAGAAACAGTGCAAACCACCGAGATTTGTGGCAGATGGATGATTATGCCGTTCAAGTTCATTACGCCCGTTTACCAGAACAAGTAGTTGAGAGTGCGGTGAAGACTTATGCGGTTCCTTCTACACGAGCAAGGCTCAAGGTTGAGCAAACTTCTCGTGAAACGTCCACCGTTGACACATTCAAGGTTAAATCGAAATTTGGGCTGTATAGTAGTTTTTACCGAGATGTCGTATACAAATCTGAAGAGCTTGGTGATTGGTCTGTTCGAATTGCTGTCATGGACAAAGAGAAGAACCTACATGGCCTGACGGATTGGCAAGATATGAACGAATCAGGTGTGAATGACTTTGATGTAAACTTCTCATCAGATGACATCGGTGACCTTCGATTCTATGCACAAGCGAAACTAAAATCGCCAAATGAAAATTATGTTTCAATGGTTCGCTCTCAACGCGGGACATTGAAAATCATGAAAGGAACGGCAATCGAAGGTGAACTGCGTACACTGCGTATAACGGGTTCTGTACCGATGAATGCGGCAATTCAATATCAACATCTTACCCGTGATGACAAAGACGCCTCTGGTGAAGTGTCATGGTACATATCGGAAGACAATGGCAGTACGTGGAATCTATATGGAGAACCTGGTAAGCGCTTTTCTTTCAGTACCGCAGTAGAAGGTATTTGGTTGGTGAAAGGTCATGTTCCAAATCGCTTCACAGGGGAGATAGCAGAAACGGACGTCGTACAAATCATGGCGTACCGAGTGCCACAAACTGAACTAGTTGGGGCAGCAAACCTGATCACCGGTATGACAAGAACGTACACGCTTCTTGATCAAGGTGAAGAGGCGGATGCCGGTAATATGCTTATTAAATGGTCTATTGATGGTGGAGTCACGTTCACTGAAGGCGGTAGTACACTCGAATACACTGCAACAGGTGAAGGCAGCAACAAGATTATCGCAAAAGCGGCGTATCTTGGTTATGAAACCGATGAACACAGCTGGGCAACAGAATACCGCTCAGTACGTTCTCAGCGAGCGAAACCTGTTCGAGTAAGAGTGAAAGGGGATACTGATGTTGAAACCACCGATACGTTAACTTTGGTTGGAGATGTCGATACACCGTATTCCAATATGGACTCCGAACTTGAAATTGAATGGGTAAGACCAGACGGAACCATTGTTGATTCGAATGTTGTGGACTTTACTCCAACGAATGATGATTTGGACCGAGCTGACTTTCATACATTCACACTGCGTGCGTGGGTTAAAGATGCCAAGGCGTTAACGTATGCGGAATTCGATCATAAGGTTCGTGTATGGGAGTATCAGTTCCCACAATTCGACGTGGCGTATAAACAGCGTGTGCTCGTTGCACCTTCAGTGATTGAGATCTGGTTACGACGTCCAATTGGTGCGAATTTACGCGAGTACTATTTGTATGAGTGGAACGGACAAGGCCGACTGGAGTTGACGAAAGATTACGGACATCGAGCGCGATTTACCGCAAAACAACCGGGTATATACCCAATTTCGGTTACGGTAGAAGATGATCGCGGTAACTACGACACCTTTACTGAATATGTGGAGGTATTGGAACCTGAGCCGATCACTGTGGATTTAACTGCACGGTATAGTAACAGTTATCAACGTTCGCCACTTGATGTTAATGTCCGTCCGACAATTCGAGGTGGTCACCCATCAGACCGAGTGGCAGACTATCAATGGTATGTCGATGGTGAGTTACAACCTGAGTTAGAGAAGTCATCAGCAAATATTGAGAACCTATTAACGGGTGACCATGAATTGAAATTGAAAATTCTCACTAACTACGGTCAAGAAGCGGAAGCGATCATTCCAATTGAAGTGGTGCCAAACCAACCACCGACGTGCTCTATCGATTACCGTATGTACTCGAAGACCGCCCGTATCGAAGCAAAATGTAAAGACTTAGATGGTAAAATGGTCAAATACGATTGGACAGTTGGTGATAACGAGCGTCGCAATATCGGTAAACGGATTTCAGAGTTAAGACAACCGGGCGAATCAGAGTTAGTGACGGTTGTTGGTTATGATGATTCTGGGGATACCGCCACAGCGCAAATGGTCGTGCGTTGGTAAGACTATGACCTCGATATAAGAACGTCCTTGTGTCGTTATTGGTGCATTTAGACTCTTCAGTTTAGATGCACCTTTTTTATTGGATGGGTATAGCCAGGTTGTCCACGTTTTCATTGAATGAAATGCAGTACAAGCACTGAACTGTCGCCCCATCCAAGTCATCTTCATCAAACAAACTGTCATCAGACAACCATTCGTTTTGCATCGCTTCTGTTATCTCTTTGGCCATAAACACAGCGAGAGTGGCGTTAGGGTATTCCGAAGCAAGGTAAGCCTTAATATGATGCTCTAGCATAGGTTCAATGGAGTGAAGCCATAGGGATTCATTACTTGAATGAGCCATAGTTATAGCAAGTCGAGCTTGAGTCATTGCAGACGGGCAGCGATAGGCTTGTAAATTCAGTTCCATAATCTCTCTCCTTAGCGTTTATTCCAAAGGCTAAATTTCATCACACGGGTAGATACCACAGACTTTGCACAGACGTCGGCCCATCAGTTTCTCTGAACCTTTTTGCATTCTGTATTTCGGCTCTTTAGCATTGTCTAACTGTAGCTTTTGCACAACGCCTGCTTGAGTCCACCAGCTGTCTTTCATGTTGAGTAACGGAAGTGCTTTTAAGCGCTCTAGAGCAGTCCAGTCTGGTGCCGTACCATTAGACATACCTTCTTCGATGATGGAGCGACAAACCCACGCGCATCCGTAGAAATAAATAGCTTTGCTATACATAGGGTCATTCTCAGGATCGCTTTCACCAATTGGCATAGCGTTTAGTACGCTCGTAAGCGCAGGCTTGAGCATGTTGAACAACTGATCTGCCATTTCAGGGTTCTTGGTGAGTAATGCATTTATTTTCGCAGCTGTGGAAGCACTGGCAATGTTTAAGAAATCTTGAAGCTGCTTTAAGATGAAAAGTTGGCCGTTGGTGAGTTTTCCACTTACCGAGATCAGGTCCCATAAGGTGAATTGGTTTACTTCTAAATCCAGAAATCGACGTAATAACCGGCTGTAAGGTTTGCTGCTGTCGAAGTAGAGGTTTTGACTCGTTGTTGGTTTTCTCTGATTGTAGTGATAATCACTGAATAGTTGCTTTATTTGCTCTGTCACTGGCTCCAGTGTGTCGGTATCTGAGACAAGGAATTTCACGCTCAGGGTTTGCGTTGCAAGCTCAGGCATTTCGGTCAATAAAACTTGAAATAGCTCATTGCGGTTTTGACCGTCTGCGATATGCCGATCACAGTCGGCAGGGATCACGGCTTTAATCATCTTACGGTTACCTACAATGATTTCTTCTTCATCCTTAAGGTGGCTTAAACAAATCGCCAGTCCGGGCAATACGGTATTATCGCGGGTTCGAAAGTAGTCTTGGAGCGGTTCGCTGCGTGACTTTTCGAGATCACGTTGACGTTTTAAGTGGGCAGGTATCTTGTCTGAACCTTCTTCATTTTTGAAATGGTCGGCTAACTCTTTGGTCAACAGAATGCCTTCGAGCGTACGAAAGCCATACTTGTTGATCCCTTCTTCACCGACAAAGAACACCACTTCTAGGTCCTTGCCATTGAGCGCATGATTGGGTGTGTATGGTACTTTGAAATCTGTCTTCGCGTTCATAATGTTGTCCTCACTGGATTTATTTTCAGTCTATGTAGAACAACTATCCCTGTGTATAAAATGAAAGAAAAAACTCCCATAAAACGGGGGGATAAACTTTCATTATTATCTATGCACGTTATAGTTAAGGTATTCAAGATGACTTAGGGAATCGGACATGACTTTATTAGTATCGACAGCACAAGACGCATTAAGCAGTCAATTGTATGCCCTGCATATGGGGATTATTGATCGCTTCAATGACACGGTGAGAGAAACGCGTAGCCTGATCGAAGCTGATGAGAAGTATATTTGTCATGAAGGCTTAAGTATGGGGAAAGACAGCACATTGGTCGCACTGTGCTTGATTGAAGCTTACAAACAGAGCATTGCGGAAGGAAAAATCGAACCCTCACGTCCACTGATGATAAGCACCGTTAATCCTGGTGCAGAAGCATTGCCTATGCAGATGTACAGCGAGTATGCGGCTCCGTTCTTGAAAGCCTATGCGAAGGAGTGTGGCATTAACCTTTTCTATGATGGTGTGGCTCCTGACTTTCATGAAGAGTACGCCAATCGTTACTTGTCGGCACAAAAAGTGATTCAGAATGCGTCTATGTCCGGCGACTGCACTGTAATTTTGAAGCTGATCCCTTCCGAGAAGTACATTAAAACCATGTTGAATCGATTTGAAGGTATGGAAGGCATGGAGCAGTACGCGTCATCACCGGTTATCTCTTTTTCGGGCTCACGCGTAAAAGATGAAAGCACTCGTCGTACTCGTAATATGAAGAAGCAGGGTACTGCAAACAAGACCATCGATGCACTCAAGGCGGAGCTGGTGGAACAAACTGATGTCAGTAAATTCCAACTGTACCAGTACGCACCTATCCGCGATTGGTTAACGGATGAAGTCTTCACGGCCTTAGAGTTAGCCGGAAAGAAGCCTTTGACGAAGAACCTCCCTGGTATTCAAAATGCTATTCCTGCATTCATGCCCGACTTTGCTTTGTTGTTGGCCATCTATGGAAATGCCGCGCAAGAAGCATGTGAGATTTCAGTCGGACAAAAACATGGTGCTGGGTGTTCAGGTAAAGCTCGATATGGGTGCTTGATCTGTACTCAAGTTGGCAGCATTGATAAAACTCAAACAAGTTTGGCTAAACAAGACCGATGGAATATCCTCGGTCAAGAGGAAGCCTTACGTTTGCGTGATTACATGTTCCGCTTATCTGCGAACATGAGAGCTCGTGCTCTACATGCCAAAGGATATGACAGTGTAGGCTATGGCAGAATTGCGCTTCAACCCAACGTCTTAAAGCCGCGCTACTTGGAGAAGTTAGTCAGACTTTTTGCCCAATTATCAATTCTTTCACAGCAAAGGGCTGCAGAATTTCGTCAACTTGTGGCCGAAGGCAAAGAGCACACACATCCCGGCATCATAGAAATCCAAAATGATGTGACATTGAACGCGAAAGCGAGACGCGGCTATTTGGCCATGTATAAAGCCCAAGCGGTGAAAGCACAAATCAACCTCTTTTCTGAACGACACGCTGTATACCTAAGCTACCGATGGGGCATTGACGGTATAGCAAGCCTTCCGTTTAGACCACTTGCTATCTGGCGTGATCTTCACTTAAGACCTGAGTCATGGATTCCGTTTCCGAAAACCAATGCAGAGTGGGAAGCGGAAACGGGGAAGACCATCAAGTTAGTTGACCCGCAATATCCTCTCCCTGAAGCAGTAATGATGCCTGTGTTCAAAAAAGAGGAACCGAACCATTATGTGGCCAACCACCGTGCGCTGCTGTCGTATTGGCGACGTCCGATTGATACCTCGGATATCACTAACGAAGCAGGCTTCAACAACTGCACGCTTGAACTCAAACCCGAACACAGCACAACAGTCAAAGTGGAAATGTCGGTTTCACATTCATTCAATGACACGCAAGTTGACGATGGCCAGTATCAGGTGAGTGCAAACATCAAAGGTGAAGTGCATCTGGTCGATATCGGGTCTGTTACCTTTGGTACGCCCGAAATGGGGAAGGTACGCATTGACGGAAAATTGGTATCGAAGTCTTTTGAGTCAGAGTATCTATCTACCGCCTTCACTGAGCTGGCCACTAATCGCATCAACAATGTAATGGAAGCGATCTCCGATAAATTAGTCCACCGTGAATTCGTAAGCTTACTATCTGCCCAGCAATTTGTATCAAAAGCCCTCGCTTCTGAGTTTCCTTCAAAGAAACCGACTTTACTTACTCAGGCTATCCCGTATTTAAAGAGTGCCGTGCTAGGTGTGGCGTATAACGAGAAACCGAGAAAGGTGTCAGCCAAAGCCCATTTCACAAAGCGAGTAGTACGAACTCAAAATGGTAAGCTTACGAAATCGAATACCCGCGTTAAATTCTATCCATTGTCAGTAGATTCGCGCTTACATCTTGCCCATGCCAATAAGTTAAATGGCCTTAACGTTGACTTTGGGTATGCATATGAAAAAGAAGTCAGTGTTCAAACTGAACTCATTAACTGCCATGGAGAGCTGGTGGATGGTGCAAAAATCGCCGTCACCGAACAGTCTATAGAGATGTTTAAGAGACTTGGCGGGTTTGAGAAGACGTTGGAGATACATGATTCACATTTAAATCGTGCGCTCCGTCATCGTGAGCCGGTAAGAAAGTTCATATCAACGTGTCCCGCTGAGATGCTTAATTCGATGGGCGGGGTGGTGGTGTCACCATCGTATATTGCCAAGTACCGTGAACTGCTCAAGCGCACTCAATTGTTCGCAGAAATTGGAGCTTTGGACTATCAATCAATGTCTGTTGAGGAAATCCAAAAACAGCCTTGGGCTATTACCATGAAGCAACACAGGATGGATAAAGTGGGTGTACTTCGTGTTGTGCGTGAACTAAGAAATAAGCAAAGGAAGCAGGTAAAGGCGGCTTTGCATGCGGGAACGCCACATCAAGAGTCACTGCTTCAGGTTCAACAGTTGTTTAATCTTGCTCACCAATATGTGGAAGAAGGGTTTGATACGTTATCTACATCGATATTTAACGTCCAGTTTAATACTCACGAGATTAGTCACACTCAAAGGGCAGCGGCATACAAAGCATGGTTACTGCTCAATCAAGATGCGCTGTCTTCATTTAATGAATTGCAACGCATGGCGCTGACCCCATCGCAAAGGAACCATCTTTGTGTGGATGCGTCTTTTCTAACACGCCTTGCTACTGTTACAGAAAAAGCAATGAGCGAACTGAGTAAAACTGCCATAGGAGTTGTTCAAAAGTGGCAGCCGATGGTTCAAGCGGTTCAGTCAATACGCGATAAAATTGAAATCGCAGAGAAGTCAGGTGTAGACGAAACACAAAACCGCGATCATCACCTTGAGATGTATAAACTAGCGATTACTCAATATCATCCACAGTCAGCTGGTGCGTTATTTGAACCGTCAGCGTCTCACCTACGACCTAATCTAACGAATCTCAAGTTGATGCTAGAAAAGCAGCTTGAGAAAATGCACAATGCAACCGAGTGGTATACTGACTTAGCACATAGCATTTCAGTTGAGAGCGCGACCTTGAAGAGCAAAGCGGTGTCTAAAGTCGATCTCTCAACCCGTCTTACCTATTGTGCAAACTTATCAACCGCTCCTACAAACAAGCCTGTAGCACCGTCACTCGAAGTGCCAGTCATTGTGAATGATAATCTGGTGTTGGAGAGAGTGTTGGAGACTAAGCCAACAGCCAAGCCGGTCAAGCGGGCTGCAAAGAAATCGAACGCTCTAGAAAGCATGCTTGCTTACCAATCGAAACAAGAGGTTCTGGGACATGTCTAGCTATCAAATGGAAAATGATATCGCCTTGGTAGCGAACGTCGGTCATATTTCGATTTCACGCCTCAAAAATTGGTGTAAGACTGCCCCAGAAAAAGCGATGTTGTTTGATACCGCTTGTTCCGCAATCTTATTCCAACCGGAAACGTATGAAGCCGTCCAACAACAAGCGATCAGTTTATCAATCTCTAATCACCACGAAATTCACCGTCTTTTAGGTATTCCCAATAAGGTTGAGCGTCTAAGTGGGTTTGCTGTGCCTGTGAATACGCTAAGACGCTGGATGACGGACAATCCTCATACCTATATAGCCGCAGTTATCGGCATACAGCAATTGATCATTCGCCAGCATTGCGATGCCACTGTCTCCCAAAAACTGTACAAAAAAATTGGTTTATCTTTTTCAGAGCAGTGCAGTCTCTTCGTGGCCAATGCTGACGCAGTTGGTAAGCTGATTAAGGGATTGAAACTATAACGACATCGTTTAAATAGATTTAGCGCCCATTTAATGGCGAGGTTCCATCGCTATTTTGGAAACTTTTATGTGCCACCAGCCACTCAAACGAATTTACAAAACACTCACAGAAATTCAGAGACATTGAAGAAGGTTAACGGTAAAGTGTGATCCTAATCACACTTATTGTATAATGTTAGACTTGCTTTAAGACGATATCCCTTTGATTTTCCCTAAACTATCCCTAGAACCGCTCTGAATCGCTTCCTAAAGCGTAATGATGGTTTGGGTTAAATCTGCGATGTCATTATTGCAATTGTTGCACTAAACGCTACCTGCGCAACATATGGGCATGAGTGGTGTGATATTAATCATTATGGGCTGATTGTTAGCAATATTGAATGGTTGTAATCTGGCTTTGGACATGGATAATTCCCGTCCCGTGAAATGAGCTAGGTTTATCACCTCTCTATAATTACTCCTATAATGTTTTTGAGGTCACAATGAAGAAGAGGCTAATTATGAGTGCAAGTATTCTTGCTGCGCTCGGTGGCAATGCCAGTACGTCAATAGGCGATACTGTTGCTAAAGCTATGGATCTTCGTCTAGAGGCAATTGAGTGTAAAGATAACCAACGCCAAGTTTCGGCTGAAAGCTTAGAAATGGCTGTGTCTATTATTGCAAAACTCAACACTCAAACTAAACAGCTTAGAGAAGTTTACAGTGAGATTGAGCAATCAGATGTACCTGAGAGCTATTTTGATAAAGTAACTATCGATGAGCTGGTGGTCGCAGACGGTTATATCCGTGGTTTTGAGATGATTCTTAAAGCGCAACACGAAAGCCTAAGTCGTCGTGCAACGGCGTATGAGCAACCAGCGGTTGAAACAGCAAAACAAATTCGTAAGGCTACAGCGAAGCTACGCCGTGCCGTTGGTGATTTAATGTCGATCGAACGCCAACTCCAAGTGGCTTCGATTGGTAAATATGAGACTAGCTTTGAGATGACTTCTGATAAAGTTGCAAAACTCAAAGCGGCGACACAAGCGACTGTCTCTAATTATCACTAGGGGAACGCATGAAAAACGTCACCCCATCCCCTCGATTTGAACAAGAAATCAAAGCACAAGGTTTCAATGACGTTGAAGCTTTGTGCAAAGATATCTCCCTTCACTTAAGTTACGACGATGATCTATCGGTTCAATATCTTGGCCGTGTTGCAAGTCTAGCCTATCCGACAGACGCTGAAGATGCAGGGTTGGGGCATATCCACTTGTGGGACCCGAGCAGTCCATGGTTTGACAGCGCCAAACAAGGCAAATGGAATCGAGCACGACGTCAATTCGATAGAACGAGTGACACTTGCATTGTGTATTCTAGTCATTGGGAAAATGAAGACGAAATCCTTTTACTTGGTGTAGCAAATCCTTGCCACACAGATAAGGCGAAAGGTAAATTCTCAAAGCTTTTTGATAACAATTTCATGGAATATTTTCTAGAGGAAGGGTTGAAGTTCAACGACCTGTAATCCCCCTGCCAGCTCAACATCAGCTGGCATTCATTCTATTTGGTATACCACCAATCCTTCGTGTTCATTGAACAACAAAGAGCGCCCCCTTGTTAGTTATACTTCGATTTTCAATTGTTTGTTGCGGTTCCTAGCTTTGAAATTAACCGTTTCAGAGATTTCAATAACGACCTCATCACAACGTTCATTGTGTAGTCTTGCTGGTGGAAATTTGATGGGCTTTCCTATGTTCTCAAGATACTGAAATGTATCATTTTTTATCTCAATCGCCTGTTCTGCAATAGAAGGTGAATGAACCACACCGTTACGTAGAATTTCTTCCGTTTCGCAAACCCCCAAATCAAAAGCCTCTATCAACATGCTTGCTGTTTCCCATGTTATTTCTCCGACTTCTGCCGCAGCAATCCAAGTCGAGTGATATCGAAGTATAGTTTTTTTCATATTGAGTAAAGTACTTGGTCAATCTTCCATACTGACAACGATGGAGATGGAATATATTCCTGTAGTACTGTCTGTCATTGTCGGAATTAATGTCTTTATGTTTATCCTAAAGTTTGAGCGTAAGCCTATAGACTCACAAACTACTGGGTCAAAGCCCGTTACCAGTACGACGACTGACACTGACTGATCTCGAAGCCCATCCGATTAAGTTAAACGTACAATACACCTTCTCTACCTCGAAAATGAATGGCGAGACTGACGGCGTTGGTCTTTCTTGTCATTCATTTAACCAAGCCTAGCGCGGTAGCCAATCTTCTCCCTTTACCTTCAGTTACGTAAAACAATCACTGAAAATCATGCCATTAATTGGAATTTCTATGTACCACAGAAGATAACATCGGTGAGATGGCCGATGCCTTTGTTTCGACCATAGACCGCATGGCTGACTTTGAAAGGTACAGAGAAAATGAAGACCACACTAAAGCTCTCCTTAATGACAATGATTTTAGGGCTAACGAATGTTCCAATCGCTTCGGCTGCGCTAGAACAAGTTTCATTTACCGATACGAGTGGCAACCCTAAAAGCGTCGATGGCCGTGAATTGAACATGGTCAACATAAGAGACACGCTGACCCTTAAGATTTCATCTGGTTTGGATAGAAAAATTCAGGTTCGACTGCAACATGGTTCAGGTCTAGTTGAAAGTCAGTTGACCGCTGTCATAAATATCCATGATCGACTGAACATAGACGGCAAGGATTTCTACGGTAAGGAAGTGGTTCTCAGCAAGGTGCCTCAAAACGAAGGGGAGTACACCGTTGTTGTGGAATACCTAGATTTATCCAATGCAGTCGTCTCAACGGAATCTTATACATTTGTGCAAGACACGATTAAGCCGGTGATCAGTGGGCAGTTCGTTCACATTCTCAATGCATATTATGGTCACATCGATAATTTTGGGAACACAGGGACAACGAAGCAGCTTGAAGTGAGTGACATTAGTGACAACAACGGCATCTCACGAGCCAGATATTGGGTTAAGCAACCAGATGGTTCCAAGAAATACAAAGACGTTGAATATAATCTAGAAAGAAAAACCGTGATTGTGGCGGGGTCTATCGCGGCCACCACTGGTGCGGGACTTGTCCCTGCGCCCGGATATTACCAATTTGGAATCGATGTTTATGATACATCAGGTAATGTAAGTACCCTTGCTCGATCGTCACATATGGACTTTACTTGCCCAGACACCAGCTCCAATAAGATTGAAGTACGTAACGCGCAATCTGGCGTTTGGGAATCGTACTACTCAGGTATGACGATATACAGCAACCCAGTCTCGATTAGATATGGCCGCTTACTCTCACAATTTGCTACTAATGACTCCCCTTATGGTTGGAAGAAACTCAATCATATGGTCAGCAACACAGACTCTACGTATGCGTATTACCAGCCGACCATTAACTACCCTCAAATGTACAGCTACTTCCATTTTTATACGGAATCGGGTCATTACTGTTCGACTTATCGATATCGTGATTTGAATTTCAACCTCGCTGCGGGGGTTGATATGGCACCGAAATTTACGGGGGTGTGGCACAAAACCAATTTATCAAGTGAGTGGATCACCAATGACAGACCGAAAACGAATGTTCCCTATACAATCAATGCCGTGCGAGTATTCGTTGAGCCACGTAGTTATCGACAAAAGCTCACCATAACCGCTGGCGGCTCATGCTACGTGAACCCCGGCGCGACATCATGCGACATCAGTACGAACTATATTTACGACACAGGGCGCGGTTATAGCCCATATTCTATCTATACCGCTAAAGAAGACGGCTCGATGAACATTCACGGCGGTTACTTATATACATATTGGGACTTCAATCCAATTGCCATTCGCTCTATTCATTATGATCGAGCCGCACAAAAAATTACGATGCAAACGTATGATGCCGATACTGTTTTTGATTGGCGGTCTTCCATGTGGCGATATAGCTCCATTTCGGCAACGGCCAACATTGGAGCCGGTCCACAAGACATCCCTGTCTCTCATACAAATCAGATCGACTTGCAGACATACGATTTCAGCTTCGATGTGTCTGCTCTAGATGTTGAAATGAATGTGCCTTTTGTATTTAAAGTCATTGACTCGTATGGCAACGAAACCAACCGCGTTGAAACGTTCACGATTGATACTGTGAAGCCCAAGATACAGGTTATGTATTCAGGCGAAGCATTACCCGAGGTGTTGAGTGATATACGTGATCTTGAAATCCATTTGGAAGATTTCAGTGAGGCTGTGCCGACTAGTGTACAACTGTTGGGATCTGATGCTGAAGAGAATGTCTATCTGGCGGTGCTATCTCATGGTGATGGGTTGTTTCGTGTAGCGAAGCCCAAAATATTCCCCACGAATTATGAGGAAGGAGAAAGGTACAAGCTAATTATTACCGCTGAAGATGAGCAGAAGAACGTACAAAACAAAGAAATATCCTTTGGATATGAGCCAGATAACCTGATTGTTGTTGAGGCACAACCTTACGTACCTGCAAACCAAGCTTTGTATGATGTTTCATCAAATGCACTGGCTCGAATTTACACCGAAGATCCACTTACAATGGAAGGTGGGCAACGTGCAACTGGTCCACAAACAGCGGAAATCAGTAACCGTAAGGATTCGGACTTCGCTATCTCGATTGTGGCGGATACGGGTATTGTGAATGTGTTACCAGGCGAAACCAAAGCGGTGATGGTAGATCTTGGGCCTGCAGGTGACCTCTTTGAAGTTGAAGTGTTTCCGTCTGAGCGAATGGAAGGTACGGCTCAATTTATGTTCTCTATACCGTCCCTCAGTACTATTTACTGACGATTAACAGGGCGAAGCGATTAGATATTCTCACGCGCCTTTACCGCCCCTGTTCATGCTTTGGTCATATTGGCGATTGTCGAGCTTACGTAAAGCAAGGAAACAAGTTGGTCCAACTAACTAAAGATCATACTCAGCATCAAATGTTGATCGATCAGAAGTTATATACGAAGGCCCAATTGAAAAACGCAACAGGGAAAAACCTAATCACAACAGCTATATCTCAAGTTGTACCAATGAAACCTGAGTTTTTTAGCTTTAAAGTTTCTGATTACGTTGATGACCTACAGAATTTAACTATTTATCTGATGAGTGATGGCGCACATGCGTACTGGGAGGAAACCCCTAGATTCTCACCGAACACCATGAAAAATGTCACAAAATTATCTAACAGCTTATTACGTCGTATTGAACGGAAAGGCGCAAAAGACGATTATACGCTCGTTGCATGTACATTTGCTATTAGTTAAATAATCAAAGGAGCGTAAAGCTCCTTTTTATTACGAACGTACTGCTCTGGACGCACCAGTACCTCAATCGATATACGCTGAACTGAGTTGCGGCAAATTAAACAGAAAATCGGCTTGCCCATTGTTGTTATCTGAAACCGGATAGACTTCAACATACAGGGGGTCACCATTACCTAAGTCGATAACGATTTCCTTCGTTTCTCCCGGTGCGACTTCAATCCAACCATTTTTAGTTTGAATTCGAATAGGGAAGTCCGAGGAGGCATTGTTAGTGATTTCGCCCTGCTGGTCACCCGTGGCCAACATACTGTTTTCGAGCGTGAGTGCTCGTTCAGTCAAGATGATCGCCATTGGTGTGCCATCTGATAAGTACAAGGGTGTGTTCGACTGCGAAGCCAAATAATCTATGGCGTTCATGACTATTAGGTTCTCAGGTTTGTAACTGAAACTCGTGATTTTCGAGTTTGAATTATTAAATTCGTCGGAAGCACTGACGGACAACGAGTAGATTTCATTTTCATCAAGCGTAGGGAACAGCTTAGGCAACTCAAGTTGATAGGTTTGGCTGTTAGCTGACTCGTCAAGAAGGGAGTAACCCAGTTGATAATCAATGTCATAACGTGACCCCTGTAAAGAGACTCTAATGTCATTGATGTTTGAGACGTCAGAAACGTTGAACGTCACCTTTCTCAAGTCGGTCACTTGTTCTGGTAAGGCACCTCCATCATAACCCATGATGATTGAGGGAGCGGTCTTGTCACTCACGTAAGTAACGGCATGTTTACGCGCATCTGGACCGTGCCGCTCTCGGGCATACACATACACCTCATGAGTACCTTCTGGTAACTCCGTTAAATCGTATTGACCTTCAAACGTTGTGCTATTGACCGTTGAGTTAAATCGCCCGACATTGAGTTTGTTGCCATTGGCATCTTGCAGTTCATATCTGTCCATGTAGATTCGGTTTTGATAACACGTATGGCATGGTAACTCGACTTGCACAGACAATATCTTCGTGTCTTCGTTAAAGGCAGTCTTCTCTATCGATGGGTAATATTTATCATTGTACGACCCAACAGGGTATGTAGGGTTACTTGATAAAGTCTGGTCTTCACTACGTACAGTGAAGCTACTGTGATAATAAGCCGATCCACCAGCTGTCATTGTCCAAGGTGAGCTTAGGATAACATCACATACATCTTGCCCTGCCGGAACCGAACATGAATGCCCTGCGTGATAGGCAATTTGAGGATAACTTCTAGCATTTACAAAAAGTCGTATGCGTTCGATCTGTACTGGCAGTTCATCATTGTACACACGTCGACTCCATGACCCCCAATCTTGTGTATCCGAATAATAGTATTGCCCATATCTCGGGACAGGAGTTTGTCGGGCGCTATCTGAGAGTGTTACACTATAAAGACTTGGCCCAGTCACATTCCGGTAATGCGCTTGGTTTCGCCATGATATACCGATGGCTCCAGCGGGTGAGGTATCGACAAAATATATAAACCCGTCACCTCTGTCTGTGTATACGGCGTTAGCTCCAGAAGCCCAGATTCCCCCTGCATTGTCGAAGCTCCCAGAATCATCGCGAAAATTCCAATCTGCTACACGGTATAAGACCGTTACGGGATTGGTATCTACCGACATGTCGCGCACATAAGGTTGAAACCCGGTTAATCCGCCAATTACATTGCTACTCCCTGGAACCAAGACACCAACAGCCTCTAGTGTGTCCGTTCGTAACGAGTCCCAATACACATCTTGATAGGCGGTATAGGTGACATTACCGGCCTTGTCCGAAATCTTTGTTCGCGTTTGGAATCGATCAATCGCATTACCAACTGGGAATAGAGTAGAGTTCGCTGAAAGGTTTATTTCAGCAGATAGTTTTGACTCAGTGTAGGCAAGGCTGTTCGATTTATATGGAATACGATTGTCTTCGGCGTCGAAGGTGAAGGTTTCCATCTCAATGTTATCAATGCCCGATGTATCGGAGACATTTTTGACTTCAACGATGGTTGAGGTATAGGAACCCATTTGAGCTGATAAATACCAGCTTCCGGCAGGCAGCATTGAGTTTACATAGCCGCCATACATGTATTTTACTGACATATCATCAGAGGCTGGTGGCGTGACATCCCTAATGATGTTCGTGGTTTCTGAATTAACCACCTCTCCATCTAGTGACAGCGTTTGCGCCTGAACGGTAAAACTGCCTTCTGAGGGAATAGAGACGTTAAGTAATGAACCGAAATACTCACTATTGAATGGAGACTGTGAATCATTGACCGTGATCACGCCACCCGTACTGTTGGTCACAGCAACGCCGTTCTGAAGAATATTGACTCGGATGCGACGATCTAATCCCGCACTAACATGAACCCCTAATTGGCCGACGTTATTAATTAACGTGGATTCGGCAGTGTTCGTTTTTACAAGCTTGGATATGCCGAGTGTATCGGTAAACTCGAAACCCTCGATTGCTGAATGCGCTAACCCAGAAGCGGTAAGACAAATTGAAAGAAAACATAATCGAAATTTCATACTTGACCTATTTAAATCAAACTGAATTAGATTGATGTTATCAAGAGTGACTTAACAGGAATTCAAATAAAGGAAGAAATTACGGTGATTGATTGACGATGGTGCTTTAAAAAAAAGAAAAGGGCTCGTAATGAGCCCATTCTCGCTCTTGAAACCCCTTCCAAGAGACTTGTGCTCGCAAGACCTCTCCTGCAAGACTTCAATCCAAGGATTGACCTTCTGGAACCCCTTCCAGTCGGATTTGTATGGAGGAACTAAGAATAAACTTATGTCATTCACTCGTTCAAAATTAGTATACACCAGAAAGATTGGTTGTTTAGCAAAAGAAACTTAATTAATAAGTAAAAATCGCCTCTCTATTTGAGAAAAGATGAAGACCGTCTAAATACAATGCTCTGAGTGTTATCAAAAAGGACGATACAATGAATAAATCCCGTTACCCCCTTTATGGTCTAATTGCGAGTGTCTTCATCATTGCAGGTTGTTCGAGCGAGCCGGAAAATGCTGCGTATTGTCCACCAATGAAAACTAATTATGGCGCCGTGCATGGACATGAAAATGAGAGTGAATATTTCAAGGCAGCAACACCACTGTCATTGAATGAATTCAATCGCAAGTCATACGAAGCGCCTATCATCGATGGTGAAGTTCATTTGACCGACCCTAAGCGTATATCCAGTCGATACGTATTGATGAGCCTCAATCATGGGAAGGAGTCCTTGTATGTCATCAGGCACGCCGCGATGGACTACTCAAGGTTAAGTGGGTACGACTATGCCTTCTTAGCCGAGCATAAAGACAACGCAACCGTAGTAACGAGTGGAGAAAAGGTGACAGTCATTGCGTCATCTGGACAACCCAACTCATTTCACTACATCGAAGCTCCCATTTACAAAGAAGGGTATGAAGGACGGCGCGAATGGAAAACTCAAACGTTTCCACATGGGGTGACAAATCAATTTGATGAACTGTATATCGACACGGCCATTTCCATAGATAACAAACCCTACGTTCTCGGTTTTACTAAAACAAAGACAAGTTCAGGTGAACGAATAGGCGTTGTGCTATTTGATTTGACAACTAAAGGGTCATACAAGCACACAAGGTTGCTTGAATATAAGGGGAAGAAAGAACTACCTGGGAACGCGATGTACGTGTATCAACATGATAACGTCGTGATGGTCAGCGTGTTTGATAAAACGTTTAAGATCACCCATTCAGACTCGTGAAGGTAAGTGACCGATTGTTATTACTACTTCCGCAGAAGCTCCAATGTGGAGCTTTTGTGCGTTTAGACAGTCGATATTATGCTTTATCTCTTATCTCCTTTCTGTTTTGTGAAATGTACATTCCACACATATTGGAAATTGAGTTCAGAACAGTATTGGAATCTATTCCCGGGAAATTTTTGCAGTAAATCTCTAGGGCCATTAATCCAATATGCATGCTTTGTGGCAGATTGACTGGTACGGCTCTGATCGGTTTGTCTTTCTGACCTACTTGAAAAAAGACTTTTGAACCTTGGTGCTCTACGCCAAAGAATTTCGATGATTTCTCACCTCCCACACCATGATTACCGAAATAAATCTTTTCGTAAAAGCCGAAACATACCCCGATGAACAATGGCAGTTCGATGTCTGTGAGTTGAATCGCGACCTTATCTTTCCAATTGAAAGAGCGGTCACCTGAATTATTACTAATGGCAGCTTCTAAACGAATGGTATAGAAAATATTTTGTTCGCCATTTTCATCAACAATCCCCTGTTGGCTAGATTTTAATTTTTCGTCAGGCTTCACTTCCAAAGCAGTTTTACCGCCATGAACCTTATAACTATGAGCTCGTATTTGGCGCATTGAATTCGGATCAGGTTCTTGGTTATTTGCTTTAAATGGGTTCGGCTTTAGTCCTGCATTTTGCGGGTTATTCGCTGGTGGTGTAGCTTTAGAAAACGCTTGGTTGTTTTGAGGTTGCTCGGGGTGCGCCGATCTTTGTTGATTTACAGGGACCGAATGTAGATTCGCACTTGATGGCGCATTGTTGTTTTGTGGTTTCTGAATTGGTCGATTGCTAGGCGAAAATGTTTGAGTGTTCATAAAAGTAGTCCCGGAATGAAATTTCACAGGGTTATACAACTTACAGCTGACTATTTAGCCATTGGTGAACTTTGTTCTATGTATTTTTCGATATCCGATAGCAATTGTTTTGTATGGACGCATAAGCGGTAGTAAACGGTGGGAGACTCATCAGCATAAGGGCTTAAAAACATATCTGCTGTGTATCCGGTATGATGATAGTTAGCAGCTCGTATGCCTTCAGTCAGAATGCGAAGCGGGATGACAGGGTAAGGATCGATCAGCGTTTGATTAGCTTCTAAAGATGACTGTAAAGCTAACTCAGATTGGAACAGTGCTTTGTTTAATGCGTCTTTTAAGTTGACCAGAGCCTGATGGGTTGAGGCTGAGTCAATCAACGTTAAAGGGTCTGTGTTTTTCATACCATCGTGTCTTGGTAGATCCAATTTCATATATTAGCATTTCTATATGTATTGTAGTTATCATTCCCATAAATTTTAAACGCACAGCAAATAGATCAATTAGTCATCGATATTTGGCTGCCTATTTGGATTTTATGACTAAATAAAGTGTGAAGATTACGTATATCCAGTTTATCAATGTCTCGGTAACGGAAGCGTATGAACATTACACAGTACACATATATCAAAATATTCGGCACGCTCGTTGGCTTAGTGTTGGCCGTATTGTTACTTAGTGGTCGGTATCAGATTTCATTGGTCCCAACAGCATTGGGTTGTTTACCTATCAAGGCCGCAGTCATCGACTCTAAGAATCATTTCCCCAAGCGTGGGCAACTCATGTCCTTCCTGTCGCTTAACGCACAACCTTATTTCGCACATGGCACCAATTTCTTGAAAATAGCAGCTGGTGTTGCTGGCGATACCGTGACCTTTGACTTGGATGGAGTCACCGTGACCACCAAAGATGGGGAGGTCATTCGTTATGCGGCTGATGCTCGTCGAATGATTAATTATGCCCAAATCGACTTCGATACCCTCAATAAAACTTTCGTTGTCCCTGAAGGTCAATATTTCGCTCTTGGCACGCTACCTACCTCTTTTGATTCAAGATACTGGGGTTTAGTTGAACACTCTCAAATTATCGGAGTTGGCTATGCATTTCTCTAAGGCACACAACGTCTTGTTACTAACTTCATTCATTGCGACTTACGCGTTGGCTAACGGACAACTCACTCAAGAAGATCTGGACAATGTACAACGAAGTAACGACATCATATCCAACGCCCATGAAGTTGAAGGTACTCAAGCAGTTTTAGATGCAAGTAACTTGAACCCTAAAATGATGAAAGAACTGAAACAAATGGCGGATCACGCCAAGTTGTTGAACAGTACTATTTCTGACCAATCGGACTCTCTTATCGAATATCGCAAGGACGATACGCCAGATATCAATTTCAGAGCCCTTCAAGATGTTATCGATGATAACCAAACTCAGTATCAAGCCAATTCAATTGTCAATGAAGGACAACCAAAACCCTTAGCATTCGATCCCTCCACATTGACAATTGATAATCTCGATTCGATAAGCATTGAGCAGCCTAACCCTTCGTCTCCAAGTCAAAAAGTAGACAACAAATACGACGATGAAGAAGCGAACACTGTTTTTTGGATATTCGTGTCGAGTTCAATGCCTGATCACCAAATGAAAGAGGTGCTAGAGCTCGCTGCAGAGTGGGGAGGCCGTGTTGTGTTTAACGGCTTACGACCTGGCGACGTGGGCGTACCAGATATGATTAAAGGTTTGTGGCAATTAAAGGTCAAACTGGCTAATGCTCAAGATGACATACGCACGCATGCCGAGAACCCAGACAAACTGAAACGAATCAATAAAGCCGCTGTTTACATGGATCCAATGGCATTCGAGCGTTTCAACATTGAACAAGTTCCAACGATGGTTTATGAGCGCAAATTATCCGATAACACAAAACTCGTCGGGAAAGTGAAAGGTCTAATCAGCGCAAGCTACTTACAGAACGAGACGGAAAGCGCGGCAGCAAACCCTGATTATGACGGCTCCGAGGTATTCCTTGGTGAAATGGGGTCCATATTTCCTATCGCAGAAAAAAGCTTCATTGAAGAGTCAAAAAATAGAATGAGGGCCGTGGATTGGGAAACGGAACAAAAACAAGCAATAGCACGCCACTGGCATAACCGCAGTTTTCATACTCTTCCACCAGCCGCGAAAGACCGTGAGTTCGACTTTGACCCAACAGTAATAGCCACTGCTGATGTGAAAGCGGTGAATGGTCTTATTCTGGCCAAGAAAGGAGAGTTAATAAATCCCCTCAAGCCGCTTAAAAACCACGACATAGTACCTGCACATTTAACCATGTTTATCTTTGATGCGACCGACGAACAGGAAGTGGAGTTTGTAAAGTACATGTCTCTCAATGAATCTCGCGGGAAAGTGAAACTCATTTCTACACGTATCGACAAGGATAGGGGGTTTGACCACATATCTGAGTTAAATAAGAAGTTCACCTATGACGTGACCATCCTGACTAAAGAAGTCATCGATCGATTTGATTTGGAAGTGACCCCGACTCGGTTAATTAGTACCGATGAGGGTATGTTCCAGATAAATGAGTATTCAGCGCAAACAGTCACTCAGGTCAACCTACAAGTAGCTGACGGTGGCCAACCTACACCGTTCAATCAATCCAAAACAAACTAGTTAAGGAAAACACAACATGATTAAGAATCTCGTACTTATTGGTTTCGGCGTCGCTCTCGGTGTGTGGTTGGCTGATACACAGCCCAATCTAGCCAACTCTGTGAGGGACATTACTGAATCAAGCATTGATGCTGCAGATCAGCTAATGAAAGATAACCCAAACTTCTCGAATTCCGTGAACAACATTAAAGAACAAGGTATTGACGCTGCTGGTGTTGTGATAGAGCAAGTGAATAAGAACTAAAGGGAGGAACATATGATTAGGTTCTTTTTGATTGGTTTGATGTCCACAATGATAAGCATGGCGAGCTTATATTCTGTGGCTGCGGATAACGACAAAGCAGGCGACTTATGTCCCGATGCCAACATCTTGAGTACAGTCATCGACGGTATGTGTTGGAGCTGTTTACTTCCAATTCGACTAGCCGGTATTGGTGGGGACGCGCCTAAAGGTGCCGCTTCGAGCAAGCCTTTTTGCATGTGTGCTGATGAGCTAGGTGTCCCTGAATGGGGTATACCGCTCGGATTCTTCCAACCAT
Organism: Vibrio sp. 10N.239.312.D08; assembly: GCF_041466145.1. NCBI lineage: Bacteria > Pseudomonadati > Pseudomonadota > Gammaproteobacteria > Vibrionales > Vibrionaceae > Vibrio > Vibrio sp. 10N.239.312.D08. Next base: position 49,525 of record NZ_JBFSSD010000017.1, read on the forward strand.
CAAGGATCGTATCTTTTTCACCAACGCCATACTGCATGCCTTCATTCGGTGTTCGTTTGGCAGACGATAATACCCGTGCTGGACAAGGCCGAACAGAAACAGTGATTGACGATACAGAAACTTCTTTTTTTCACTATAAATATTGGGTTTACCCAGTAATGCAAATGATTGAAATGTTTGCCAATGCGGATTGTACCTATGATGGGGCGACAACATTGGATTTGGCGTACTTTTCCGAAGCCGACCCGTTGTATCAAGATGATTTGTTGGCGTTCGTGATGTTTCCGGAAACCGTTATCTTTTCGAACCCAATAGCGACGTCTATCTGTACAGCCGATTGCGCTCAAATACTGGCTGGTGGAGAGGTGGTTGAAAACTATTTTTGTGCTGGGTGTTCAGGGAACCTTTACCCAATGACTGGTAATAATCAGTACAGTGACGATCCGGTACGTGGCACTTCGTTGTTAACCACGCGTTTGATGGCCACTCTACACCGACGTGGGCAAGCACAGCTGACAATGGGTAATCATATGATTCAAGACAGTTGTGAACCGAACTACGCGCCAATGTTGCCAAAAACACAATATCGTTCATCCATGCTTTACCCAGTAAGAGAGGCGAGCTCGCAACCTAAAGGTGGGGGAGGATCTTCAATTCCACTATCAACAGGTTGTTGTCATAAACTCGGTGACAGCGTTCTTAAGTGGGGGAACGGGCGATTGGTCCCTGGTCGGGAAGCGTTCGTTTATCTTTTGTATTCTTGGAATGATTGCTGCTTAAGGTAACTTTAGAGAGCCACCCTAACGGGTGGTTTTTTGTATTCGTTTAACAAAAACTCAAAATGCCCTCGCTATTTGAAATTTTTTAAGTGTTACGGGATTAACCTGATCTTGTTTTGAGAAAAAGGCAGGGCGTTATGTTTAATCGAATACTGACTCACTTTAGCTTGTTCGCGTTTCTGGTTCAGATCTTTCATGTTTCTTTTATCGGTGTGCTGTATGCATCTACCTCAACGGTGACCTACGCACAGGATATGTCACTTGATGAGATATACGGAAACTTTCAAACACCTACTTACAGCGGTGGTAATGCTACTGTAGGTGGTAACTCGCTAGGCAACTCAGAATTGTTTGGATTGGATGTTGAGCGTGTTGGATCAGAAGGGCAATTCGACGCTTACCAAGCCTATCAAAATGAAAACAAACTCAGAGATTCAGGGCAAGGTGTCTCTGATAGATTTTCTAGCAACACAGTTGGCAGTGAGTCAGATTATGACGCTAAGGCATACAACACCTTAAAACTGAACTATAACGACAATTACCAAAAGCTAGAGTCCGATGACGCTATCATGGTCGATGCTGACAACATCTTTAAAGACTTAGCCAATAACCTCGAAGATTCAGATTCTGACTTTTATAGTGCCTGCACCACTGAAACAAACACGTATTCAGTAAACAGGGAGTATGTCGGAAAAGTGCAAAATGAATGCATGGAACCCGATCGTTCGAACTTAATGAAGTGTGAACTGACGCGACACACAACTTACCCTTTGAAAAAGCGTTCGGGGAGTGGTGATGTAGAAATTCTGGATTCTCATACCTTCAGGTTGACGGTAGGTGACCCAACAAATAACGGTACAAATGACCATGGGATGGGGTGTTACCACAAAATAAACTTTGTTGAATTTGAACTCGAAGACGATGTGCGTATCAGCTCCGTGACCTTTGAACGCGTGTGGGTGGATGATGTCATTCAGTTTACTCTTAATGACGAAATCGTTTATCAATACGTTCCTACCAAGTCGTATTGGTTTGGCAATAACGATTCTTCATACCCTGATTATGATGAGAATGGCAATTGGTCGCACCCATATGTAGATGAAACTGGCTTTCCATACCAGCATACCAATTGTGAATTCAGTTCAAGCCGAGTCTTTACCACGAACACAAACATAACGAGCCAATTTCAAGCCGCTCGTGGCTCAAACAACGGGATAGTGAAATTCAAAATGCGTCTCGGTGTTGGTGGTGGAGGGGAAGGTAAAGCCACCATCCTAGTTCGTACCGTAGACCCAATTGACCCACGAGAATTCATAGAACAATCGCCTGTAGGTTGTGCAGCTGAACTAGGGTGGATTCAAGACCCATCAACGTGTGGTGTGTTCGGTAATGAAGGCGACGAAATATACATCAACCCAGATTGTAGCAACCCTTTGAATCAAAGTGGTGGACAGCAAGGCATGATGTGTAGCTATGGTGGTTGGGAGTGCGTCGATACCGAAGCCGCGCATATAGACGATTACGATCCGTTTTTGATTGGCTTGCCGATAAATGTTCCTCGTGCTGGCCAAACGAGCGATGGTAAAGAGTGTCTAAAGGCCAACGCCGTCAACTATGAATGTAACCCCTTACCTAATCAGCAAATTTGTGGGCAACCTTATTGGCCTGAAAGCAATGAGCGGGTTTGTACTTCTTTCACTGAATTTAATGCCAATATTCCGGACCGATGCGAGCCATACAGAAACAGTGCTGATTGTGCGTTAATTGAACAAAATCCAGCCTTTGTTGACCCGATAACGGGTCGAGCCTACGTTCAAGAGTCAGTTTACGAATGTAATACCTACACAAACGGAAACTACTCGTACACGATGGAGGAAGACATCTGCACGGGTGAAATGCAGTGTGTGGGTGGAGATTGCCGCTATTCCGAGCTAGAGATGAATGATGATTTTGCAGAAGCGATGGCAACGTTCAAAATGCTCGAAGACATCAAATCGAACATGGAATGTGAAAATCCAGATGATGTCTCTACCTGCAAAGTTTTCAATGGTGAAGTGTCATATTGCGGTATCGAGCAAACAGGACTTGGCTTCAATTGCTGCACGCTATCCGCAGGCCAAACTAATATCTTCGATTATATCAAAGGGGTCTATCATCACTACGCTATGGAACAATCATTGGCTGGATTAGCCGAAGCCGCTGAATTAGGTTCTGGCTTTGGTTCTTGGGCGTCGAGTTACCCGAGTCCAGTTACTGATACCGTAACCTATGTGACCGATGCTGTGAGTTCTGGGTGGGACTTCGCGGTACGTAACATCACGGGTGAAGTCGGTGAGGCTGCAGCGGAATCTGCAACGCAGGGCTTGTTAGACCAGATTAAAAGTGAATTGATGAAAAAGGTCGCGGATCTGCTCCCAGATGCAATTCGAAATGCTATTTTTGATACTGTGAAGGAAGGTGCGGGCTCATCAGCGACAACTACAGTAACACTTAACCCAGCTATCTCAGGTGCATTTGCAACAATTATGGCCGTGTACGCTGCTTATCAACTGATTAAACTGGGTGCAATGATGATTTCGGAGTGTGACGACCTCGAAATGGGGATGGGTATGAAGCTCGACCAACAACAATGTATCTACGCCTCAACCAGTTGCCACAAAGACACTCCTTTTGGGTGTTTGATAAAACGTAAGCACTATTGCTGCTACCCAAGTCCATTGGGCCGCATCATCATGGAGCAGGCCGCACCGCAGTTAAATATCAGCCTCGATCCGAGAAGTGGTCAATGTTCTGGTATGACACTTGAACAAGTCAGTGAATTAGACTGGGATACGATAGATTTAACCGAATGGGAAAATCTAATTATGGCCTCTGGGTTAGCTGTTGAACATGATGACTTAACTCTCGATACACTGTCGAGCCAAGCTTGGATGCCGAACAATGATGATGCATTGAATCCTGTTGATCTTAACCAAGCGCGATTCGAATCAACCGACGCTGACGAAAACTTGAAAGAAACGCATGATGCGGCGATGCCAGGTAACTTGGATTGCTCGGTATACCCAAGACCACCAGTGTGTGACTCTCCGTTATCGATTTTGGACGACTAGATTTCATTTATAAAGGACAAATGGCTTGACATCCTCCCCCACATCCAGCCTTCGGCATTACGGAGGGGGATTCCTGTTTCATAGCGTATCGCTTTAAATTCAATAGAATCTAAAGTCTTACTTACGCTCCACAGGCTAACACTGTCTGCCCGACAGCTTTAATATTCAGTGCCGCATTTAGGTCGCGATCTAGCTCGCTAGAGCACTCAGGACACAACCATTTTCGGATATGCAGCGGTAAGGAATCGACAACGTGACCGCAGCTATTACAGCGTTTAGAGCTTGGATACCACCTATCAATCTGGACTACGGTTCTGCCGTACCATTCAGCTTTATAGGTAAGTTGGCGCACGAGCTCGCCCCAATTAGCATCGCTAATTGCTTTAGCAAGTTTTCGATTCTTGACCAGGTTTTTTACACTCAGACTTTCACAGCTAATCACTTGATTATCGTTTATCAATTGGGAAGTCAGTTTGTGGGTGAAGTCGCGACGGCAATCGGCAATTTTTGCTTGAACGCGAGCGACTTTCGTTCTGGCTTTGTGGAAGTTAGAAGAGCCTTTATTCTTCTTCGATAGCACACGCTGAGCTTTAGCTAGTTTGCTAGCGTAGCGCTTGGTGTGACAGGGATTACCAGACTTGAAACCGTTGGAGGTAATAACAAGGTCAGTCAAACCTAAATCAATTCCGACTGTATTTTTACTAATCGGTAGTGGCTTTGGCTCGAAACGACATAGACAAGAAACAAAGTAACGACCAGCACTGTCTTTGCTAATTGAGATCGTGGTTGGTTCGCTAGGCAGTTCACGACTCCAGCGCACATTAAGCGGCTGTTTGGACTTGGCAATAAATAGTTGCCCGTCACGGTACTTAAATGCGGATTTGGTGAACTCAACAGACTGTTTAGAGCGCTTCTTTTTAAAGGTTGGATATTTAGCGCGACCATCAAAGAAGTTCTTAAATGCGGTTTGTTGATGGCGGAGTGATTGCTGTAGAGGCACGCAAGAAACATCATTAAGCCAAGGAAACTCAGGGTTTTTCTTTAGTTCTGTTAGGTAGCTTGATGCTTTGTTGTAGTTAATCTTGGTTTGCTCATTGTGGTAAGCATCGGTACGCCAACGAAGAATAGAGTTGTAAATAAATCGCGTACAACCGAACGTCTGCTCAAGTAAAGTTACTTGTTCAGGTGTTGGATAGATGCGGTATTTATAAGCTCTTTCTTTCATGATCACAAGAATACACCAATTATTGTGAGTGTAACGAATATTAAATTACCAACGAGGAGCGGCATTTCCTCCCCTCCCTTCGCGACTACGGAAGAGGTATCCATGCCGAAAATTAAGATGAATCAACTCACTGAATTACAAGTTGGGTTAGCAGTACTACAAAGTCACTGTACAAGGGGTAAAATTATCGTGGAGGCGAATACAGGGGGAACGGGTATCAACGTTACCCTTCGTGCGCCAAAGAGTGAACAAAATGGTCTACTTGAGACATTGCGCTCTATCGCTCCATTTAAAGGCAAAGAACAGCTAATTTCTCTGTGGGTCGATGACCTTAAGTTCTATGAGTGCCGTCTAGAGAAGTACATGGCGTATATGACGGACTGCTGCCATCGAGACATCAAAAAAGGGCTTACAATGTAAGCCCTTTGTATTTGCATTTGACTATTATGCTTCTGACTCAAATTGCTCCACACGACTGATTTCGTCGTCGCACGAGATAGCGGTTATCTCGACATCTTCATACTTCGAATCCGAGCAGAACGCTTGCGTCAATTTCTTGGGCAAGGTTGCACCCTTTTCAAACTTCAATACCACTGTCATGAATTGGTCCATGCTTACGATCCTTACTTATTGGGTTGAAGCTTTGGTATGCGAGTTTTTCTCTTTAGCGCGTTGAAGAATCTCAATTACCGTAGATTGATGCTCCTTTAACGCTTGTGTGTACTGTTGCCCATCAACCGGTTTAACGAAGTAATACACCGTGTCATTGTTTCGTACTGCATTGACGGTAGGGATGTACTGAGAATCAGCTATGAACTCTTTCATTGGTAAACTCATGAAAGTGGCGGCAGGGAGTTTAATAGAAGGGCTGGTGGATAAACCATCAGCACTGACATAGCCTGTTGCATCAAATTCTCTGTATTTCATGTGCGCTATTAGGCTGCTGTAATAAGTAAAACGTACAGCGATGACATTCGTCTCAGGGATCTGTTGTTTAAGGTCTTTATCGAATAAGTCTGTGTTGAAAGGTTCCGAAATAGAACGCACACCGACTCTCGTCCCAAGGAATGGGATACGTCCACCATTGTAATAAATCGTCGCATGTGAATCCAATTCATTATTTAGTGGATAACCCTGTACGCACAGTCTTTCTCCTCCGTTGTATTGTTCATCGTAGAACTTCGAATCTCGCGATAATGGTTTTTTGGTAAAGGATTGAAGTGTGTCGAATGAAGGAACCATTACCTCATCCATTTTAGACATAATCACTTTACACATTTCATACTCGTCTAAGCCACTATAAGTATCAGCATCCAAATACATAACTAGGTTTCTTCGATCCCAACCGTACTTTTGATCCGCTAAAATGGCCAAACCAAAACCGGTCGTCATCGATCCAAACGCCAAGCCCATTGCTGTAGACCCAACATAGCCACCGATACCCACATCGGAAATCGCGCCTTTGGGTAAGGTTTGGTCTTCGATGATAGTTCCACTTCCAGCTGAACGGGTAACTTGCAGCGCGATACTTGATGTCCCTTTTTCCGGTATTTCGTATTTTGCACTGTTCGAAGCACATGCATTCAAGAGTAATGCGGCGGTTATGACTGATGCTGTTTTGAATAAGTCCATAATTCTGTCTTCCTAAGCCAAGTGAAACTGTATGAGTATTTGTTAACTCTTCTTACATTTATACATCATGAGCAGAAAAATATAAAAAATGGCCCATCAAAAAAGGGGGGAAATGGGGGGAAGGGTTCGATTTTTTTCGAATTTAGTGATGGATGTCGAAACGAGTTAACAAAGTGAATTCCCTTCGTTAATTGGACTATGTAGCTAAATTTTCACCTACGCTGATGTACATATTCCATTCCAGTAGGCAGTTCGAGTCCCGAATATGTTAAATCCAGATCAATATCTTTGTGTGAATGCGGAAGGCCATACCATGGTTGTTGCCTTACCAGGTTCAGGCAAAACTGAAGTGTCCGTGCGATACGCCGAGCGTGTGTTATCAGTTTCTGAATTAAACGCAATTGCTATGCTGACTTTCACTGATGCCGCTGCGACCAACCTCAAGCGCAGACTCCAGTCCACGATGCCTAGAAGTCAGACTCTTCGCGTCTTTCCAAGTACCTTTCATTCGATGGCTGTGCAGCTCTGGCGTCAAACTAATTCGTATAAAACGATTGTTATGGGTGGACACTTAAACATCTATATTGAGCGAGCGATGCGTGCTTGTCATGTGGCTATGAGTTATGAGGAAGCAGAGAAAACGATAAGTACGATCGGACAGTATTTAACTATACCTCGCTCAGAATTCTCATCTATCAAACTGAAACTTTTTGCAGCTTATGAAAGCATCATGCGAAAAGAGGGCAAAGTCGACCTAAATCAGATATCTCGCGACGTTATTCATGGTCTGCGAGATGGAACAATTCGACCACTGTCAGAAACTTTAGGCGTTACTCACATATGTGCTGATGAGTTTCAGGATTCCGACGATCTCCAATATATGTTTCTTTACGAGCACGCTAAACGAGGTTGTTGCATCATGGTTGTTGGAGACGATGACCAATCAATCTATGCCTTTCGAAATGCAAGAGGGGTCGATAACTTCCGTAACATGCAAGCTGATCTAAACGCGAAAGCCTACAGCTTAAAAATTTGTTATCGATGTCCACCAGCAATACTGAATGTGGCCAACAACCTAATTCAACACAATGTAGAACGAATCCCCAAAGAATTAAGGTCACACGTAGAGGAGGGCGGTGTTGTCGATTGTCATGGTTTTAAGGATGAAGACCATCAAGTTGAAAGTGTTGTTGAAGGTATCCTTGCCGATCAAGGCGGGTGGGCGGTACTGGCTAGAACCAATAAAGAAATCGATACAGTTGAGCTGGAGTTGTCCAAACATAAAGTGAAAGTTAAGCGCCTCGGCGGTAAGAGCTTCTTTGAGTCAGCCGATGTAATTTGTTATATCAAGTTGATGTGGATGCTGACACACCGTAACAGTCGGTATCTACAAGATTTCTTGGCTTACATGCATGAAGATGAGGTGATGATTGATATGGCGAAAAGTGCTAAATCAAATGGAATCGACTTTATTGGGACGGTAACCACCTTAACCCAAAGCCAATCATTGCTAATCCACACCCAATCAATTTTTGAAATGTTCATGCATGAAGGTGTCCCAAAAGAGCCAAGCAAAACGGTCAACGCCGAGTATCAACGAAAGATCATTTCAATGGTGATGGCGCAACGAAATATGAACTCTCCTGCGGCTCTTGGAGCGATGGCTGACATCCTAACCAAAACAGCTGCGTCACTTGGCAGTTTGGCTAAGGCCGCAGATCAGTTTCATGACCGGATAACCAAAATAAACGCTAAAAAGGCTGAAAAGATTGGTACAGATGAGGTAGTGATCGCTACGTTGCATGGCTCTAAAGGACTAGAGTTTCCGAAAGTCGCGATATTGAGCTGTCAAGATGAAAGAATTCCGCAACCAGATAAAGATGGTTTAGGCGAAAAGCATTGGGAGGAAGAGCGTCGCTTGTTGTATGTGGGGATAACAAGAGCTGAGAAGTACTTGCGACTGTGTTTCTTCAAAGAGCAGTTGTCATTTTTGAGAGAGGCGGTTCCAGATCGAATTGAGTTGGCCGTACAACAGCGAAATGAAGAGCCAGATTCGGCAGCTCAGGCAGAAAAACTGCAACAGCTAAAAAATGAGTTTTTGAACGCTTCTTAGCTTACGGAAAAGTTAAACACTAAAAAAGCTGCGCTTAATTTACAAAAGTCTCCCGTTCTTGGGGTTTACTATAGGTGATTTACCCGAGAAATTTTTTCACTTTTTTAAAGTGATACTTTTCTCCCTTAGTTGGAGAGCTAATAGCAATTCTCCCATAGATTTATTCTATGTCCCCAGTGACTTTTTTAAGTCATAAACCTGACCCTAAAGTGGGCTATAGATATCCCACTAGGGGATTACTCTATCTATAGTTCCACGTTATTTTATTAATGAGGAATTAATTATGAAACCTTTCCGTTCAAACAATGGCCTTATCGCATTCGTAGTTACTGGTTCTCAAATTGAGAATGGCAACACGACCATCTGGGCCGATCAAGTTACCTCTTGGGTAGACGGTCAAAACCAAATGCAGTCACGTACTAACCAGATTCAACTTTTTGCCCATGGGCAATTAGAGTTTCCAGTCGGTGTTGGTTATGTGTGTAAAGTATCTCTTAAGACGTGTAAATTCACTGGTAACAATAACAGCGAACTTACGCATACTTATTATGAACTTCATAATGTGTTAGGCGAAATTGATGGCAATTCTGTTAATCAATTTGGACTACCTTCATTGTGTAACTTTACGCTTGGCGGCAATGTTGGTTCGATTGAACAGAAAAATGCAAATGGCAGTACTTGGTACAATGTTTCAATTGCATTAACTCGTTCATTTAAAGATGAGCAACAAAATTGGCAAGATGAAACCCACTGGGCTCGCCTGTCAATTTCACAAAAAACTTTTGATCAGAACTTCAAACAAGGTTTAGACAAAGGTGATTCTTTAATGGTCGAAACTGAACTCTCTACTAACGATTACACCGACAAAAACGGCAATAATGTCACTGGACATGAATTCCGCGTTAGTCGTGTTCTTGGTATGGTTAAGAAGTTCGAACTTCAAAGCTTAAAAGCTGCGAATCAATCCCCACAAAACAATGGTCCAGCGCATAACAACGCGCCACAGCAAAACGCTCCACAGCAAAATGCTCCTGCGAATAACAACGCACCACAGCACAATGCTCAACATCACAATGCTAATAATGGCCCATCGTACAATGCACCACAGCAGAATGCTCCACAGTACAATGCAAACAATGCACAACACAATGACTCTACACAACGTCAATTCCGACCACAAGCAGGCAACGGAAATTTCCGTCAGCGTGCTTTTAATCAGCAATAATTCGAGGTACGCGGATATGAATTTTTCTCACCAGAAAAATGTATCTGCAGCACGAAAAAGGCGCGCACTGCGCCTTCTTCGAAAGGCTCAGGTACTGAATAACCCCAAACTTCTTCATAAAGCAGAAATGCTACTTGAAGATGCTAATAAAGCTTTCTTTCTCAAGACAGCTTAACCCCTTAATTAACTACCCATATTAATTTAACCCCACACTTTATTCCTGGAGGAATTAACTATGTCTAATGCTAACCCTGTGACTACTGTAGACACGAATAACCAACCAACTTCTACTGTTGAAGAAATTGATTATTCAGAGATGATTACTGTTCGTATGGCCGACGTGTTCAAACCGTTTGTCCCAGCAGCAGTAACGGCAGTTATTCAGATCCCTAAACACCGTCATCCAGATGTACCTCGCGAAATCGCAGGTTATATTCCAGATGAAAAACAACTTTCCCAAGTTATATCTTGGTTTTGCTCACCTCAACGACCTAACTTCATGCATATGGTTGGTCCTACGGGGTCTGGTAAAACTGATTTCATGCTTTGGCTTTGTGCTCGCCTTAATTGGCCAACTGTGCTGGTGTCTGTTAACCCGACATTACGCCCTGAGAAGATGCAAGGCCGCTGGGTGTTGTCAAACGGTCAAACGGAATATGTTTATGGACCTATCGCTGACGCTATGAAACACGGAAAATGTGTTTTGCTTGATGAATGTGATAAAGGGTCTTTAGATTTTATTGCCAAACTTCACCTTCCTTCTGAGATGACGAAACCTTGGTCTATTGAAGACACAGGAGAAATCATCTATCCACACCAGAACTATCGTTTTGTAACGTTAGGTAATACTTCTGGAGAAGGGGACATTTCTGGTTTGTATCCATCGTCTCGACGTTGGGATACGGCTTTTCGAAATCGTTCATTCGTTGTGCCTTTTCCGTATTTACGCACGGAAGTAGAAGAGAAAGTGGTAATTGGTAAATTTCCGTTCTTACGCGACCACAAGAAGTTACTTAAGAAGTTAATCCAGTTTGCTAATGCTATGCGTGATGCAATGTTAGGTCCTAATCGAGATCGAACAACCAAATCTGGTATTGGAACGGCTTTTTCAACTCGTGTGGTTTTGTCTTGGTGCTACTACATTCAAATTAATGGTGATAGAGCTCCACTGCGTGCTTCGTTTAATAATGTATTTTGGAATGGCTGCGACACTCGTGACAAAGCTGATATCGAAAAGATTATTGATCAAGTGTTCAAAGATAAGAATGGTCATATTCTCGATCAACCGTATACCTGGTTGAAAGAGCAATCAAAAAAGTAACAAGCAATGATTCAGAGTGTGATGATGCTGATTTGCCAAGATCGGATTTAGACGGTCTAGATATCAGTACAATCAAGTTCAAAATGTATCATTGCAATGACAATGGAAGTAATAAGCTTTGGGGATATACGTGCCTTGGTGCCGACACACTGGTTGTTTACGGAGCCAAAGGCCAAAAGCTTAACTTCTATCGTAAAACCCATCAGTCTGAGTTACTAGCGCGTAACTACATCGACAAAAAAGTTAAAGAGAAAATGAAGAAGCAATATCAGTTTACACAGATTAATTGTTTCAGCAAAAACGAACTTAGGTTCGCTACTCCTTAACAAACCTACCTAACCCCTTCAGGGACTAGATTCCCTGACCGGGATCAGTCCCTCCAATTTTTATTCCTTGGAGGAATTATGAAAGACATCAACGATACCCAAACTCTCGATATCGATACAGTAGCTCAAAATCAACTTGACCAAGTGGCTCAACAAGATGGCGAATTTGCTAATCGACTCGAAAATGGGCTTGTGATTATCGATGTAACTACTTCTGGCCGTGATGGAGAGAAAACGTTAGCGAATGCTAAAACTCTCTTAGACGAAAAGGAAGTGAATTCAAAGATTGCTCGTAAAGCCCGTATTGAGTGGTTTCCTCGTTCTGAGTTGCAGTTTAAGAACACATTGGAGACTAAGGCACGCCGCGCTATTGCAGCCCGAGGTGTCCGATATGGACGCGTTACCGCGATTCCAGTTGATGAACTTGACTCTCTACTCGTTGAACTCAAGGCAATTCAAGCTGAGTTTTATTCAGAAGTCGCTGACCGTGATAATCGCTATGACACCATAGTTGAAGAACACAAGAAAGCTAACCCTGATATGGCTGAAATTATTGAGTCATTGAAGACCCCTAAAGATGATTTCTTTAGACGTTTTCAATTCAACGTGTTGCCGCCGATGGCCTTCAAACCTTATTTCAATGATGACCAACAGGAAGCTGTTGATTACATCGTGGAAGGGATTTTGGATAACGTCGCGGAGCAAGCTGTTGTTGTTTATGAAAAAATTATTGGTAAAAGTTCAATGATTCAGCGAACTTTCAAGCCAATAAGAGCTATTCGTGATTACGTTTACTCAATGTCATTCCAACACACTGTGTTTGACCGATTGGTTGATGAACTTGATGAAGCGTTCGATACCTTACCCAAAACTGGGAACATCGAAGGCTCTGATATGACCTACGCGGTTAAATTGGTACATAACCTTACAGAACGTGGCTCCATCTTAAATGGCATTGTGCCGGTGATGGAAGTCGCAGATGAATCTGAACCGAGAATTATTGACGCGATTAAGGACTCAGTAGTTTCTACTGATACTGACAGCGGCAATAGTACTCCTACCTATGAAGAAGTCACTGGCGAAACGTCAACAACCGGCTTCTGGTTCGGCTAACCCCACCTACCTAACCTAATGAGCTCCCTTTGGGAGCTCTATCCTATTTTTTGGAGGAACACCTTATGGCTTCAATTCAAGAAGTTCAAAACACAATGCGAGTTATTACAGATATTCACGCACGATTTGACGTAAATATCTATTTTGACCGTCGAACTTGCTACACGAATGGCAGAGATATTTACATCAATGCTGGTGACCCCTCTGATGAAGTTTGGTCACGACTCGTTGAAGCAAAAATTACTCATGAAGCTGGTGGTCATTTACGATTCAGTGACTTCTCAGTCTTCGAGAAACACCTCAAGGGTAAATCAAGCACGTTCTTATCAATCAACAATATCATTGAAGATTGTCGCGTAGAGACTGCTTGTATGAAGGAGTTTTCTGGTGCCTACTGGGTATTTCAGAAAATGACTTATGACTTGCTCGAAGAGGGTTATTTTCAGGAACCAATAATAAGTGACGGCCCCGCTGGGTTGTTATTTGCTTGGTTATTGTATTCTGGTCGTGGTATTGCAATTGAGGGGCAATCTCACCTAAAGAAACTTGGTGATGATGCTCGACATCTACTGATGAAATTAGGCACTCCAAACTCTCCAATTTTTGATGAAATTGAAAAGCGGATGATTAATTGGGGTAAATTACCTTCAACAGTGGCTGCTATAGATGAAACCATCGAGGTTATGCTTTTATTAAAGCGTCTTTCTAAAGAGCAACCGCAACCACCACAGCAACAACAATCGGCTAATCAGAATTCAGAATCAGACGATGATTCAGATGGTCAGGGCTCCGGTTCAGATTCAGACGATAATTCAGATGGTCAGGGCTCCGGTTCAGATGCAGACGATGATTCAGATGGTCAGGGCTCCGGTTCAGATTCAGACGATGATTCAGATGGTCAGGGCTCCGGTTCAGATGCAGACGATGATTCAGATGGTCAGGGCTCCGGTTCAGATTCAGATGATGACTCAGATGGTCAGGACTCCGGTTCAGATGCAGACGATGATTCAGATGGTCAGGGCTCCGGTTCAGATTCAG
>NZ_JBFSSD010000017.1:63505-89801 GCF_041466145.1 Vibrio sp. 10N.239.312.D08
CAGGGCTCCGGTTCAGATTCAGATGATGACTCAGATGGTCAGGACTCCGGTTCAGCTGGTCAGGGCGCTTCTCAAGGCTCTTCAACCCGTAACCCACTCAGTGATGAAGATTTTCAGCGCTTGGGTGAAGCATTGGCCGATCTTCATGAGCTTATCGATCAAGCGATCAATAAACATGCTTCAGTGAATCCGGCATCCTATGAGGACATTTGTAACTATAACGTCACGCCAGAGCTAAATGGGCGAATGTTATCAATACCAATCCAAAGCAGTATCAACTCTGGTGCTCGTGCGATTAAACGTATTATCGAATCGCAGATGTGGGCTAAAGAGGCTGTACCCATCATGTACGATGAATCTGGTAGTGATTTTGACTGTGATTTACTTGCGGGTGTAACTGCTGGTAACAGTCGAATCTTCTATACAGAGGATATCGTTGAGACTCATAAATCTTCATTCGTTATTGCGATTGATATTTCTGGCTCAATGGCTGTGCCTGTTACAAATGAGTTTGGAGATCGAACTGGCTACTGTCGATTAGACATTGCCCAGAAAGCCGCCTTATCGGTTGCAGCTGCACTTGAAGAGTTGGATGTACCAGTATCAGTCTTGTATTTCAATACGATGGCTTATGTTGGAAAGTCATTCAATGAACCTTTGATGCAATGCTATCCGCGAATCGGTATTGACTCTAGTGATGGTACTGAAACCAATAAGGCTGTCTTAGCTGCTCGTCAAGAGTTTACAAAGCTCGATTTGGCAAGCAGAAAGCAATTACTTGTTGTTACCGATGGGTGTCCAGCTGATACACATGCTGTCGAAAGTCAGGTAGAGCAATGTAAAGCCGAAGGGATTGATGTTGCGTCAATCAATATTTGCGAATCAAGGTACGGAGGCATTCCAAATTATCAAGTGATACGTGATGCTGATGACCTTCCCGCTGTGTTGGATGACATGATTCAACAGAACTTGTTGTCATCGATTGAAATTAGTTAAACGTAACAGTGACGCTCTTCGGAGCGTCCCTTTTAGGAGGTCAAAATGAGCAATTACAGAAGATCAAAAATCCAAGATGTACATGCGTTAGTGATGCGTCATGGTGGCTGGTCCTCAGTGTTCAAATGTTACGGTGAACTAACTGAGGCGATGCGAAAGTCTTCAAATGGTGTTTCTAAAGCTGTACCAGATCCATTCACTGGCAAAGGCAAAACTGTCTTTCGCTTGTACAAAGATTGGAACGAGTCTGGTGGCGGTTATTACAATGGTAAGGGTCGTATTGGTGATGGTATTGATATGGTCGCTTGGCTTGAAAATTGTAATAAATCGAAGGCGATGGACATTATCTTAGATATTTTGGGGGAGTCTACAGACAACATTTCTCAACGAGAAGTGAAAGCCGTAGCCGCTCAAAAAGAAGAGAAAGCTGTTCTTAGTCCTGCAGATATAAGCAAACGCCTATGGATTTTGCAAAAGGTTGAACATGAGGCATTTGCTGTCACTGAATCTGAAATAGGTATGAACTATCTAATATCTCGCGGATTAGGTGACATTCAAATACCTTGCAACGTTGGGTTTCACTCACAACTTAAAATGTGGGACTCACAAAGCAACGAAGTGTATTTACCAGGCATTGTTTTATACATTCAAAATTTGAAAGGTGAGGCGATTGCTTTTCATCGAATTTTTTTGAATGACGATGGCTCAGATAAATCACCGTTGCTTGATAACCCTAAGATGCAAATGTCACCAATAGAGGATCCTCGCGGTGCATCAATACAGTTTGGTATGCCTTTAATCTGCAAAGATGAAATGGGTAATACACGAATTGTGTTAGGTGTTGGAGAAGGTCCTGAAACCTGTTTGGCTTGCCAGCATGCTGAGAGTATTCCTGTTTGGTCAGGTATATCTTCTACCTTGATGGAGCTGATCGATATTCCTTTCGAAGTAACCGATTTGGTTATTTTTAAAGACAAAGATCGCCTTACACAAGGAAAAGACATGCCGGAAGGCGACAGAGCTGCCATCTCTTTGAAGGAACGTGTAGAGAAAAATATGAATCACTGCAAAGTGACCATTGCATCTCCACCGAGTCCCATCAAGGAATTGGCAAAATCACAAGATTGGCTTGATGAATGGTGTGATTCTGGATATCAGAATTTCATCGGATACTTAGCCAAAAACAAGCTGACACCGGTTGGTTTTCTCGATAGAGAATTTAACGATGTTGCTTAAATACGCATTAGCCTTCCTTCGGGGAGGCTTTTTGCTTTTAGGTCGCTCAAGGATTGGTCTAAACGCAAAAAGCTCAAGACAATGCACGGTTGCTGTATAACGATATAAATAAAATCACTGAAGGAGAACCTTATGGTCACTGGGTCTTGGTACACGGTTGATGGTAAAAACATTGAAGGGCTGTCCGAGCTAAAGTTCTCTGATATGGCCAATGCACTGAGTGAAGTTGAGGCTGCCTATGAATGCATCGTCCTTGAAGAGTCAGAGCGGTTAGGGTGGAGCTTATTGCAAGTGAAAGCCGTTGTGCCAATTAAGGATGGCACAGTAAAACGAAAATCAACCTTAAGGTTACTACTCAGCCATTAGGTCACTAGAACACAAGTACTTCGTAAACACGGGAAATACCGCCAGTAATTGCCAAAAGTACGATGAAATTCATGTTAACTGTAATTGATTTACCCGAGAAATTTATCACTTTATTAAAGTGATTATTCCTCATCCAGTTAGGATGCTGTTGCAATATCCTCTTGTCTTATGACATGTCCCCATTGACTTTAATACCCAAGTCACAAAAACCTACCCATAGGGAACAGTTCGTACCCTATTACCATAGGTTGCGTTTGTTCCTTTATTCCTTGGAGGAATTACCATGCGCAACTCTATCATTGATGCAGCTTTAGCAAACTATACGTCTTCTATGACCCGCTATATCTGTAACGATAACACGTTGGACCTACAAATCGCGCAATGCGCTGTTCGTTGGATTAACGCCTCTCTTGAGCTTACTGGCCGTGAACATTTCCGAACTACATCAAATGGATTATTAGATGTGCCATTTCTTTTAGATTCTAAATACCACGATAACTTCGCTACAGATTGCTGGTTTCTGGCTGAGACTTTATTTGTCCCGACTACTGAAACAATCAAGCAATCGCTTAAACCTGGTGACGTCATCAAGATGATTCACATGAACGATATTGACCCAATTGATGCAGGAGAACTTGGTCAAATCAAGCGTATCGACGACATTGGAACATTGCATATGCAATGGGACAACGGTCGTTCTCTTGGTATTTGCATGCCTGCTGGAGATTTATTCGAGGTTTATTATGCGAGTTAACAACACACCCATTCCAACTGATTCTTGTACGGCGCTTGTCGCACTAGAAAGAGCTGGATACAAAGTAAATTCTGAATGCCGAAATGGTTACTGTGGCGCTTGTCGTCTCAAAGCTACTGGCACTCCTACTTACTTAAATGACCCTATTGGATATAAGCAAGACGGTGAAATACTTGTTTGTTGCGTTGATTCGCAATCAGACATTGACATCGAACTACCTTAATTACCCATAACCCCAACAAACTCAACGTCAATCAAAGACATTGAACTTGTATCCCCAATTCCTATGGAGGAAACCCTTATGTCATATGAAATCATCTATGAGAAATTTGCTACGTTCTGTCCTGCAGATGTAGTAAGTCAACAAAAGAAAGATTTCCTACTCAAACATTTCAATATCAATTGTTCAACTATGAGCGATTACGATATCGATGCCGAACTTTTCAGACGGTTCAAGATCATCTCAACGGATAACTTGTACATGCTTCAACTCTTAATTGGTCCGTCCAATTGTGTTGATACAGAGTCAGGAAAGCGCACCCGAGATTGGATGTATTGCGGTGTCGACACTGAGTATTCACTATTCCAAAAATACGGATGTGAATGGTGCCGAAGTGTTGAAAGTGGCGATTTAAAGCCTAATGGTCGATGGGCAACCCCTGAAGGCTGGCTTAAATCATTACGATTGGCATTCAAGCAAGCAGTGAGTTATGAGGCTATGCCTTATTGTCATTCCATGTCTTTTTGGATCGTCAAACCTACAACCTGGGAAGATCAGTACAAACTCAAGCAGTTTGAATCGATTGTATCCAGCTTTGGTGCTGACATCATGGAAAGAAGTTGGTTTGGTACTCGCAAGTTATATTGCTCATTTAGCCCTGAGTCGATGTTTGAAATGTACCTGTTTCAAGAACTATCGATTCGTTTTTTTGGCAAACGTGCATTCAGCACGACTAGCCCGAGTCTAGGTCTAGTCAAGCAAAGAGCTATATAGCTCAACCCCTTACATCTTACCCATTAGCAGGGACTTTCTTCCCTGTGGGAAGTTGTCCCTTCAAAACCTTAATAGTTCTTGGAGGAACTGAATATGATCACTTCAGATATGCTTTTAACTGCAGCAAAACCCTTCGGATTACCAATCGTTGCGATTGATGATATTGAAGCTGATGCGCGTAGCTTGAATCGTACTCGCCGTGATAACCCAACCACCCAATTTCTCTGGGTTGTAAAGCCTTGTGGCAGTGTCTTGTTTCCAATTGGAAAAGGCGTGAATCCACACTTCGTGACATTTTGTTTTGAAGCAAGTCATCAAGCGTTCTTGATAAAAAATGACGATATCTTTCCGATTGAAACCGAAGAAGCCGAACAGCTTTCGTGCAAACTTCCTTTCGATGTGACGGGTATTCGATATCAAGAAACACTGGTACGCAAAGTCACTCAATTACTGAGCCATGCTTGCGTGCATTCTTCTGCTCTTGCGGAATGTAGCTTAGATGAAAACTCTAGCTGGAAGTCATGGCAACGTTGGTTCGAAGATCTAAATCATCCAGTCATGGCTGCGTTTATGTCTCTTTGTATTCAGCGTTCGATTGAACTGACGGAGGCAAACTGATGAATCGCAAAACTTTAGATATTCAACGTCCATGTCGTCGAATACACGATGGTCACAGCTTTATGATTGCTCAACGTGTTCTGCGTTTACCTGATGAAGACTCTGGCCTGTCTCATTCAATTGTTCGATTCGAAAACAGTCGTGTTGGTTTTGGAAGCTTAAAGCTAAAAAGACGAACGGCAATTCGAATCACCAACAAAGAGAATGGTCAATGGATAATCCGATATTGCATGGGGAATGGCGGCAAGATTAAAGGGCTGAACAAGGAATATATTGCTATCGATTACGATGGTGTAAATGAACTTGGTGTGACCTTTAATAAAGACGTTCGTTTGTCTGTGAATACAGCTGACTGGTGGGACATTACAAGATGGTTTTGGACGTTCCCAGATCTCAATGTAAAGCTTTCCTTTCGTTTAGGTTTGATTGGATTTCTTTTAGGGATAATCAGTTTAGCTGACTTAATTGCGAAGCTATTTATAGCTTAACCCCCTGTGGGTCCGATACCCATTAGGGCGGTCCCCTCATTTCAAGAGGTATACCATGAATGAACTAACACCTACATCGCAAGATGTTGAAGCCCCTCGATCCGTTTTGGAGTTTCTAGACAACTTAACAGCATCGAAATACTTCTATCTTGAGGCCGCTGGCGCGTACCTTAGAGAAGTTATTGATTCTGAATTGCTCGATGATAAAGCCAAGTTGCTCGAATTCATTGAAGACAATAAGTGTGAAGCCGTTGAAGACATCAGCGCAGAGTTGGTTGAAAAGATGATTTCTGACCGTGCAGATACATTGCACAGTTCAGCGTTATACATCTTGAAATCATTTCTCGGCACTGTGCCTAAAACTGAGGTTGAAGCTCTTCAAGATGGCGCTGTTGCTGATATTTGGTATGACGCTTCGGACCACGGAGACACTAGCGCCGCAGCAGTCATCAAAAATACGCAAGATGCCATGAGCATTATTGCTGACTTCTTAACGAAGTAACCAATCTTAAAGGAATCTTCCTTTTACTCCCTTTGGGGCATACGTCCCGTAGGGGAGTTGTGTGCCTCATAGGTTAACCACCTTATGCAGAGGAACACATTATGGGCTTTTTTTCTTTCAAAACCGCTGACACAAAACAGTCAATCTTTAATACGTGTACTGAGAAGTGTCGTCCAGTGTACATGCTCCAACCAAACAACGAAGACCCAATATATGAACCGGCTTATGAAGGTTATGGTGTTTTCGGAGGTGTTGATGCTTATACATGGTTAGCGAAACATAATTTGCCAACGTCAGTCACGAACTCATACGACGACGATGAGCTCCGAACTCTGGGGATAAAATTGGCCTTTGGCTTAGACTCTTTTGAATACGATAACCATCTATTCATTAAAGAGAATGAGTTGGATGTGCTAAGACAGGTGAACCCTGCACTGCTTGAACGCGAGTTTACCCAATTCCAAGCTTTTTCCGATTTCATTATCGTGAACGGCGAGGAAATTAGACCAAACGATCTCCCATCGCATTTGAGAACTGACCTGCAATTAGCACCAGTTAAATACCCATTAAAATTCAGTTTCAGAAAAGGTAAGCAATACAGTGATTACCCTGCTTCTGAGAGCTGTCCATATCAAGGTTACTTCATTTAACCCCAAACCTTGATACAACCCACCACTACCCGTGAGGGATCTTCCCTCATAGGGATAGATCCCTCAAAATTGGAGGAATCTATCGTGGAATCAACCTATTTAGATGATACCGACCATATCTTAATTAAAGCGTTATCCAAAGAAGATATGCCGATAAATGAAATTGCCAAAAAGTTTGAAGTACCAATTGCCAATATCGCGATGTCACTAGACACCTGCCATTTTGCAATTACTGACAACATTTTGCGTAAAAACTCTCAGCTAGGAAAAATGAAATTGACTGCCATTGGTATTGAAAAACGATGTACCTTATGCAATCACTTTTTTCCGCTCACTAAAGAATTTTGGCACGTCAAGCGCACCACTAAACATGGCCAGCGTGAGATGGGAACCTGCAAAAGTTGTGAAGCTGAAAAAAAGCGTCGTCAAGAACTCGATGGCCGCTTAAAAGACTTAGGAGGTAAAATGTGTTTCTCGACACGTTACCTGAATAAGTAGCTGCATACCTTGTAGTTAAGATGAAAAGTCACCCGATCGGTGGCTTTTCATCCACCATTTCCATCCGCTTTGACACATCCAGCCATATCGCTTCACCCTAAATTTCAATTTCTTTGAAATACTTCCTAAATCCGCATTCGTATGTTGCATAACCGTTTTAACCGACTATCAAGAACTTAAATGGGTTAGCGCACATGAATAAACAGGACACGATCAACCAAGCACTGAATATCATCACCAGTTGGAACCTTGACGACAGCCATTCCAAATCCTTCTCTGATTTTGTCTTCTATTGGGCCTTTGCGCATACTAATCAGCACAAAGTGACTACAAGGTTAGATTCTAAAGAATCAGTACAAGATGGGGTGGTAGAGCTTGCACAGTTGTTAAGCAATGCAATGCTTAATGGGTACAGTGATCCAATCGGGGACATTCTGATTGAGTTAGGTGTGAATACAAAGACGAAACGAATGAACAATCATCAAGATGACGATTTTTTAGAGCAAATGATGGGGCTCAATGATAACGAGGTCTATGAACCATTTTGCGGTACTGGTGCGTTTACTATGGAGCTCATGCAGGCATATTGTGAAAAGCATACAGAACGTAGCAATCCTCTCGATCATTACACTTATTATCTCGAAGAGGTTAAGCCTCTCAACTGTGCAGCCGCAGTGATTCAAATCTTTCATAAGCTCGAATACCTATCTACCAAATTTGGTTCTGCCATCATTCCAGGCAACCTCAAAATCATCAATATCGATCCGATAACACGACAAGAGGGGACCCAACACTACATCGCCAGTAAGATGTCGGATGCTGAACAAATTGAACACAACCTGAACTCGCTGCCTAACACTCAACCGACGATACACTAGGGGGCATTTATGATAGTAAGTTTGAGTGCAGTTAAAGCATTCACCTTTCATGCTTGATTTTCCCGTTCAAGTGGCGTGAGCGAGTTTGCCATTTTGGTTTAGCAGTGTTCTGAGAAGGCTTTGCCCCTTAATGAGATACAGTCCAAAGTTGAAACAGTAATGTTGAGGTCACTTTGATATTCAAAAGTATTGAGCAGCTAAAGAAAAGGGCAAAGCCAACTTATTCACACCTTTCAGTGAGCATAAGTTTTGTTTTAAGAAACGCAAGTTTGATGTCATCAGTTTTGGTGAACTTGAACTTACCATCAGTAGAAGCGTCGAACCTTTCAAAATAGTATTCGAGTAGCGGATCATACCTACCACTGTGAACCCAAGTGTAGAACTTTCCGAGTTCGTATCGTAATTCTTTATTAAGGTCAGATCTTAATCTCAGTACACTAATGGTTGCTAGGTCAACGATGTTCATTTCTTGTAGATTCGTCTTAATCTCTTCAATCAGAGGTAGGAGGGATTCTTTATACTTATCAGCTAATGGTACAAGGTCAGCGTCAGTTACTTCCGCTTCAAAAATCATAATGAGGTCATCAATCTCTCCATTATAGTATTCGTTATCTAATCTTTTTTCTGACTCAGTGCGAAGAACATAGAGTTGTTCTAAAGGATCAGGTTTAGTCTCAATTTTTTCTTTTGAAAGTTTGTGTTGGTACTCAACAAACAGCGTTTCAATCCTATCAGCGATAACATCTAGGTACTCATATCGTATCTTGAGAAATTCGAACAGCTCATTGATATTCAGGTTTAACGTTAAGTCCTCTTTGCCCACATCTCGACTGTACAAATGAACACTCAGGTCGCCAGTGTTGAAACTGCTTGTAAATGGCCAACTTGCGAATCGCTTTGAATTCTCTTGATTAAGATTTACTGGGTGAGCACCGAAACACGCCCTGATAGTTTTAAAGTAATTATTGTCGCCTTCATTAGGGAAGAGGCGAGCTTTGAAGCATTTCTTTTCACCATGAAACGGATCTTTATTGTCATTCATAAACACTCGATGGAGTTGTTTGATTGACTCGAAAATGAGGTCTATTGAAGAGATAAGAGAGTAGACCTGCATACATCTACTATCTATATTCTTGTCAAACTCAGGTGCATTTTCTAAGTGCCTAACAGAAACAGTGATCCAATCCATAGCAGAGCAAACGAGGTTAAAAAGGTTCTTACCGCCTTTATCTTTGTAGATTTGATACACAAAGCTAGAGTTTGAGTTCACTAACTCCCTAAAATCCGTGATTTTATCATCACTAACAACGCTTCTCATTCACCAGTTCCTTTTCTAACTAACTGAAAATATTATAAAGAATGGCAATTATGATAGTGATAGTTCTTGAGCTCTTCAAATATATTATCTTTCGACACACATCATAGATTGATATTGGTTGAGTTTTATATTTGATGACCGCAACATAGACGAAATTCAATCGCGAAAAATTCCCAATATAAGGAATTAGCTAATGATTGATAAGGAGATTAAGTGCAAGTATCAGAACTAAAAACAGTGGCCACCCTGGTCCGGAAAGTGATTAAGAAGGTCGTTTCAGAGTCAACCTCTGTTGATGTTGAGCTTCAAAGGTTTCCTTCAGGTTCGTGTGAGGTATCTAGTGTAATTTTGGGACTCTATTTGAGAGAAAAATATGCTGTTAACGTTGTACAGTCAGTCGGCAAACGTCCATCTCCGGAATGCGAGTACAGTGAAAATAACCATGTTTGGTTAACGGTGAATGAAACTATTGTTGTCGACATCACTGCTGATCAGTTTGACGATTGTTTGGAGAAAGTATTTGTTGGTCGCGATAGCGCTTTTCATGACACATTCGAAGTTTATGATACAAGACCGGTAGATTTTAGTTACTTACTGAGACGCGGTTCAGAGGGATATGGACATATATATAAGGAAGTAGTTACTCGAATGGCAAACTAGTTTACCTAGTCGCCAGCTTATTCGATTGGTTGAGTTTAGTTAACAAGGTGACTTTTAAGTGCTTTATATTTTTCGATGGAGGGGGTACTCATAGATAAATTTGATGTTGAGCTACTTGGTTGGGACGGTAGTCTGGAAAGTTGTTTAGACATGTTTTCAGGGCTTTATGGATATCACATTGACCCTAGTACCCACAAAAAACCTAATCAATGTATTAAGTATGAAGAATTCCTTAAAAGTTCAAATGTTTTGAATCAATGGCAAGAGAGTATGGGCAGTAACGGTGATACCCCGATATTTAAACTATTTCAGAGAAACTATAGAGGTTTCAATGTCGATGATTTCATTAATTTAGATATGGAAATACAGGAGAAAGGTCTTTCATTAGCCAAAGGTCAGATTTTGTTTCGCGGTGTCTGTTCTGAAAATGAAAATGATGACTGGACCAAACCTGTGTCTACAACTTTGTCTCCTTACATCGCGATTTACCACGCATTGAAAAATGGTTATACGAAGCCCATAAAAATATGTGTAATCGAGGTTCCAGTTGATACAAAGGTAAAGGCTATTATAGGTCCATTTGGTGACAATGTTGAATTTGGGCAAGAGTATGAAGTTTTAGTCAATTTTAAGCACCGCCCGAAAGTTCATGAAGAGATAACTAGAGGCAATGTGACGTTCCAGTCATTACGTTGATTGAGTCTATGCATTGATCTTTATGGTCAGTATTGGATTCTGGTAGTACCTAGACACACGCTTTGGGACGTAGAAAAGTTTCAAACTTATTGTCCAGCGATAATAGTCATCAATCTTCATGAGAACTATATCGATTTGAATAGGTAATGATTGAAACCCACGGTCACGATGTACGTGTGCGCTATCTGCAATGGTTAGAAAGCACGCGTACTCAAAACAAGCAAAATAAGCTGACTAATTGGAAACTGAGACTCATTACTTTGCCATAGTAAAAGGGCAAATTGAGTAACACACTGTCCACTTGGACAGCGAGGATCACCCTCTAGCTCACCTGGTTATTACGCCATCTGAAATGTAATCAGTCCTTTGACTGCCCCTATTAACTCCTCAGAGTTACCAACCTTCAAATACAACTCTTGTTTATACCCCAACTAGTCCCATGAATAACTGGAGTCCAGATATGAATGCACTTAACTTCCTTGGTTTTGATTGCCGCATTGTTAAACGTCATTACGCTAACGGTGTAATTGCGCTTGAGCTGATTGCTGCTGAAACCGATGACAACATTAACAACGACACCTTTCCCGGTGAACGAATTTGTGTTGCAACAACCTGTGTTAGTAATGCCAACCTACTGACAAATGAAACCTGCATCAAAAACTACAGTGAAAACACTGGAATTGAACATGTTCTTGTTGAGGCCGGAATCATTAAGCTAACAGGAAGATCATACAAAACCGGCTACGTTAATGTACCTATTGTCGAAGTCTTGATTTAGTGATTTTTATACCCCTGTTTGCCATTGAATAAATGGAGATCTCATATGACTAATTTCGAACAAATGTCAGCTTTAGTGGATATCGAAATCAGTCTTATTAAAACTGTCAGACGCATTAAATTGCTCAAAAGACCACCGTCAAATTTGCTCTTAGAGACTTATCGCTCATTCAATGAGTTGAAAGCTCAAAGTGTCAAATTAGATAGTTACGCAGGCGACTGCATTATTGCTCGAATTGACCATCTTCTACAGGACGATGAGATACAAGCACTTCTAAAGAAGTAACCCCCCATTCGAAGTTTGTTTCCCAACAAACATAGAAACAAAGATCCGCTCTTAACCCCCATAACCTTAACCCAACACGGGACCTATTAGCTTACCCGTGCGGTGGCCTAGTACGTCTCAAATTCCAGTTCTTGGAGGAGCTAACTCATGCCACGAAACATTCCAATAAGTAAGTTTGCTGACTTTATTTTGTTCTACAAGATCAACGGCAAGGTGAAGCAGAAAAAGTTTGAAGATACAGAGGCAGAAAATGTGTATCGCTACGCTAGGTCATTCCCACAAGGAATAGCTTGGAAAATTAGACAACTACCCTCACAGCAACAGGTGTGATTATGAATATTGAAATGACAGAAAAAGCCATGGCAGAACCGGTCGCAATGCATCTAGAAGGTGCTGATGTAGCCGTCGTTGTGGAATATTTTTTAGGTCGCCTAGTTAACGAGATCCCCGAAGAGAATCTTGAGGTGGTCCTTAAATCATGCAGTTCAGAAATCGATATTCATTCTAAAAAATGACATCTGCACTTACTAAACCCCATGTGCTTACGCACGAAATATACCGAGGAATTACTATGTCTTTCACAACAAAACCAGCAAATTTGAATTGTAACCTAATGAGCAAATTTGCACTCACTTGCATCATTGGCTTGTCATCTTCCACTGTAATTGCAGATTGTCAATTTGGTGCAGAGACGATCCCTGTTGGTGAACAACTTACGATTCGTGATGAATTCTTAGTCGAGGAAAGTTACCAGCATTACCTCAACCAAGGTTACACGACTCAACAGAGCAAAGAGTTCGCAATGTCCAGTGATTGGACCGTTGTTGCACTTGAATGCACTCGTCAATTCGTACCTAACCCTAATTTCACTCCTGAAACAGCTGAACATGCCGGTTCCCAATTTATTTACGTTGGCGACGTGCTGGTGGCTGGTCAGTTTCAACGTACTTTTTTACCTGTCGTGATGGGTTTGGAAGTAAAGAAAGAGGAGCGTTCTCATGTTCAATAAAGTGATAGATGCTGAGTGGGTTATGATTAATAACTCTCTTACCCCATGTAAGTTTAGTACTGCCTTTCATGAGTACTTGTGCTTACGACGTCACGATAATCATTTTGATTACGATACGAGCAAACACGGGTTACTTACACCGACCAGAAACTACTCAATTGAGTTCTTAATGGCTGCGTCTCATTCATTTGTCGAATTTGGGGATACGTTAATCGTTCCACTGCGTGCTTCGAATGAAAACATACAAGAAACGATGTCAATTAAGTTTGTCCCATTCCTGACTGATGAATTGGCCAAGCCCCTATGGTCTAAGTATGCGAAACATCAATCCATAAGGACTATCGGAAGATTTGCTGAATCAATGCAGTCTAACAAAAGCTATGTTTGGTCATGGATGAAACTTCAAGCTTCGGAATCTGTAGCGAATGAAACAGCCCCAACTCAAACAAACAGCTTAGAAGATGATCTAAAGGCGCTCTTATTTGAGTTCCGAGAAGATGAACAAAACAAAAAACTTCGTCGAAATACCAGTTTGGCTATCGACAAAGGTTATTTTGAAGGGTGCGAATGTACTTTGGCTTACGTGCAGTCCAACCTCATCAGGTTGTTACGTAGTCATGGTATTCGAGTACCAGAACAATTTTAACTAAAACAAAAATTGCTCCCATTGGGAGCAATTTTTTTCATCTTCCATCTGTTACTGGTTCAAACTCAACCATGTCACCGCAGATGTCCCCCAGCGTGTACTCTTTTGTGTTTTATATTCTTTTACTCCACTTCCAATTCGATAGAGCAAGATCGCTTGGTCTTCAATATTTGATAGCTTATTACTCAAATCGCCATCACCAAACTGTGTGATAACTTGATTGATGAAGTCGTTCAGTGCATCTGATTTCTGATTGATGTTGATGGCCACTATGTCACCTTCACTGAGTGTCGCAAGGTGTTCGTCCAAATCGGAATCGCGCCAAGTGGAAGGGTCAGCAAAACCATAACTATGATACTCAGCATTGGCACTCTTTCTGAGAAAGACTTGCAAGTTGCCAGTTGGTGCTTTCAACCGGTCCATCTCCAATGTTCGATCACATCGATTTGAATCGGCGTCTGAGCAAGTTCTCTGAACGACGTATCGCCAATCATGAGGTGAGTCGATCCAAGGGAATTCAATGCTAAAGTTCGCTATTTCTGCATCCGGAGTAAAATAGAAAATGGGTAAAGCTGTCCCTGTTTTATCAAGGTTGACCGTGATAGATACCGTATCACCTGGTGCGGCAATCTTATCACCAACCATCATGTCATGGGTGTTACTGGCATCAGCGGTGATTAAAGCCTCATGTGGGCCTTCCACTAAATTTCCTTCACCACTTTCAAGTGCTGGAATGGTGACTAGTGTGTGAGGCGTATTGTCCAAATTCAGCAGCTGCACATCAGAGGTGATAATTTCGAAGTTTTGGTTCAAGTAGTCATTGTTTGTCGAGGGTATGACCTGAATATCAAATGTGCCTGCATTGTACGTCGAGAGGCCATCGCTCGTTTCAAAGGTGATGTCGTGATGCATCCCAAGATCATCATCCGTCGGATTCATTTCGATGACACCCAAGTCATTTAATCGCATAAAGTTAGGCTTATTGATTATATTGACCACGGGCTTTCCGTCAGTCTTTGTTGACTTGATTTGGGTGAAGACATTTTTTTCTTGTCCAGATATAAGGTGTGGTGGCAACGTGAAAGATGTTCCACTCGAACGTACATTCACATCGACAATCCCGTCTGTAAACAAGTTCGACTCGTCAGTCACTCTATATTTGAATGTCTGAATGCCATCATTATCTGGTGATGGGGTATAGGTAAAGGTGCATGGGGGCGTCATCGTCACTAAACCATAATACGGTTGCTGGCTTACCATGCAGGTGTGAGAGTCGGTTGGGTTTTTGTCTGTCCAAGTCCCGGCCACCGTAAAAGGAGTCCCTTGTGATATATCGCCAGTCTTGTGTTCAGCGATAGGTGGATACAGTTGCTGAATGGAGTTATAACGCACATTCCCTTGTGACCAGTTGAAGAAGCCGAAATATCCCGGTGCAACGGTTAGATCATTGACGTCAAAGATTGTAGCGCCATCTAACTTGGTCACGATCCGATTCGGAAATAGCTGCATTTCAAATTGGTAGGGCTGGCCATGCATCCATTCTACATTTCGCTTCTTACCCAAGATGGTGTTTTGGCCTTGTTCAACATCATGAACCGTCCAGCCATATGATTTCATCTCATCTAAGGTGCCATCGAAATAAATTAAACTGAATCCATTGTCTGCGCCGGTTGGCAGTTTTTTCCATGAGAAGAGGTAAAAACCACCAGCAGTAGGATCGCCATAAATGAACCCGATGTAGTCATCGTCTCCAGCTCCCGCATCTACTTGAATGACCCCTTTGAAGGTTCGATATTCGTATTTGGTTGCACTCATAAACGCAGTGGGGTGTCCGTTGATGCTTTGGTAGACACTTTGGCCATCTGAACTTACCGTCCAGTCTCCTGACGCAGCTTCGCCGTACTGCTTCCATGTATGCAAATTCACTTTATCTGACTCAGCGTTAGCGACACCGACGGACATTAATAAGTTTATGGCCACGCAAGAAAGAAGGTACTTTGTATTGAATTTCATGGCTTGTTCCTCCAATTAATGAATCGGTGAGCCCGAGCTTTCGCTGATATTGTCCTTGAGCTCGGTACGCAAGCGATCCAATGAAGCCTCACAAATATCCATTAAATCGACGTCAGCATTAAACCTAGCAACCGACAAGATGCTACTGATGAGCAGTTGGCGTAAATGCAAGGGCGTCTCATCTGTTACACCTAACACTTTTAACGCGGCCACTAACCGGACAGTGCTACTTATTTCTGGGGAGGGCGAAGTCGTATTGGTCGTCATGATTTACTCCAGTTTTCTTTTGCTGCGCACGATGTCGGAGATCGGCTATGTAAACCGAGAATAACTCAGCATCGAGCAAAGAAATTCAAATAAGCAGGCCGATCTATGCGATTAAATTGACATAACTAAGGGGGTGGAGGTCCCCAAAGGGCTCAATGGAGCCAGTATTAGCCGGTAGGGTTTGTCAATTAACTTTCGATATTCGTGTCGCTAATTTGTAAAAGGAGACATTGGGGCGTGTATAACTGAATTGAACACAAACAGTCAGTAGACATAAGGTATTTAGAAATGATGAACAAGAATAAGAAGAATTTTAACTTTCGAATTACATGCATTGGCTTGATATTAATGCTGTGTTGTGGAATGTCACTGTTTTTTCAAGCAGCAACGAGTGGTTACCCGCTTTTTGAGTTTGTAAAAGAAGTCGTCTTGGGAAACAGTCTTCCAACTGAAGTCAAAAACCTCGCGATGTTTCAGCTACTTCCAACTTTAGCGGGTCTACTGTTGGCTATTGGCGGAACGAAAAAGATGGTTGATGAGAAGAAGTCTACCGAATCATCTGACGTAGAAGAGCAAGCGTAATCGGTTAAGTGACCTCATAAGGGGTATTATGAGGTTTTACTGATCCAAAACTCACCGTCGCATGGGCCAACGAATGGAATGGCTTGACCGCTGTTTAGGTACGAGTCTTCGCGTGACTCTCTGGGAGAGACAACTGAGTGATAAGTAATTGGATTCAAACTAATAAAGAACCCAAGCTTCATCGGCTTGGATTTTCGATCCGAATATACTCGGCTGCGGTATTGGTGACCGGTTTGTCTCCGGTACACAATATCTTCGCGACCAAAATGGTTAACTAGTTCTTTTGTGCTTACTTTCAGTGACAGTGTTACTGGAGCCAACGACACTATAGCTGTGCTAAAGCCGAGTCTAATCAGTTCCTCTCGCATTTCGTTGTATTTCTGAATGTCATCAGCTGGCGTAGCGGTATATTTACCTCGAACTAAACTCACTTCTTCAGTACTGGTGATTAGATTTGAAGAGTGTGCAACGTTTTTGTAAACACCGATACGCGTCGCGTCCGATAAAAATATCGGTTCACGAGAGCATCTTTTTTCAGAAAGCGTTAGAGATTGGTGTAAGTCATAAATTTCTTCCGCTTGTTTTTGAAGTTTATCGAATAGGTCCAGATCGCCATTGACGTGACCTATCCATCGAATATGTTGAGGTTTGGTCAGACGAAGATGGCCCGATTCAGTAAATTCTTCAATGTATTTTGGGTAGCAATGCGAACCAAATGACTCCACTTCACTTGAAGAAGAGATCACATCGTCGAAGAACTGTTCTTCTAATTTGAAGAATCGCACCCAATCAGCGTTGCGGTTTGTCATTCTGGAAGACTCTTAGATAAC
Source organism: Vibrio sp. 10N.239.312.D08 (assembly GCF_041466145.1). NCBI lineage: Bacteria > Pseudomonadati > Pseudomonadota > Gammaproteobacteria > Vibrionales > Vibrionaceae > Vibrio > Vibrio sp. 10N.239.312.D08. Next base: position 80,570 of record NZ_JBFSSD010000017.1, read on the forward strand.
GTATTATGTTATTGTATACAATTATTGGTTAAATACAAAATGGGCCTTGTATGACGAATAAATTGCCAGTAGCGCATCAAGAATGCGTCGAGGAAAAGGCGTTAGGCACTTAAAGGAGCTCAACTCATGCAAGAACTATGGTTATTGGTGATCTTCTATATCACATTTGGGTTTTGGGTTGGATGCGGCACCGCTCCCGCAATTCTCGTATGGATTAAGAACCCACACGAAAGTTCTTTGTGGAAGATTTGGGCTGTCACGTACAGTTTGGCGCAAGGGCCAATTGGGTTGCTTTCCATCAAAAACTGGAATATGGACTAAAGGTTATGCGTATGTCTATTGGAAGCGGTTATAAGAGGCTTACAGTCGCCTTTACTCTCTTAGTCGTCATGAAGTATGTCGAACCTGTTTCTTCACTTTTAAATGTCACCCCAAACTCTCTAGCCGATATTTCACTATTTCTATGCGCGGTATGTGTGCTCTCTATTTGGATACAGAGAAAGTTAGTTAACGACCGTATCTAACATCATCCGGTGACACTTTTTCCGCGATGTCTAAAAGTATAGCGACTACCGTTCTTTGAACATCTTGCTTTTGCTCTTCAAGAGTAGAGCCAAATAAACTGATCTTTCTATCGATACCCGTTGCGATGGCATAGCCAGCTGATGGGTAGAGCACGATATTAAACGCGTCACTAATTTTAAGTTCGTGAGTGCCGTCATCCAAATTTGTCCATGAAATCATATCTCTCTCCTGTGCGCTAAGTGCATTGAAGTTCAAACAATAGCATCATCCAAAGTGGGTACACGGTAGTTTTGAGGGATATGTGAGAGAGTAATAAAGATTCATACTGAGTATTAAAGTATCATACTAAAATGGCAGCGATCGCAGTCGATACGCTGCAGTCGATACGCTGCCATTTCTAAATCGAAAATGCCCCAAAATCACTTAGACCTTTTGCTCATTCGCATCCTGTTCATGGTTTTTCCCCTACTAAAAATTATCTGAAACTAGCACACAGAGTGATTCCCAACGCTTGTCACTTTTGGTGTCATCGTTGGGTTTTGTGTTTATAGTGCAATGAGTTAGGTTTGGTGATAGCGTTGCTCACCTTAATGCGGCTATGACTACCTGAGGAAAGATGAAAGCTGATAAATCAATTTACATTATTATGATCGTTTTTATACTTAGCTTTTATGCTGGGCAAGCAACAAATTCCCCTGAACTTGATAACTGGAACTTTTTAGTCCAATTGAGTACGGTTTTTAGTGGGTTTGGTTCTTTAGGTGTACTGATCATTGCATATCAAGCGATGGTAAATTGGAGGCGTCAGCAATCTCAAAGCATAGTGATCCAATCAGCAATTGAAGTAGAAGACCTATTAACCAAATTTCATCTTGCGTGTATCAGTGACAATTTTGTAGGTAATCATGACCTGAATTTGTTCAAAGATATTGGGTTAATAAACTGGCGCTTAAGACGCAGAGGATTCAGTGTGCAGGAGTTAAAAAAAATAGAGCAGACAATGAGTGAAATTGCTCAATCGCTTAGAGTAACTCAGACTATACCTCAGGATTTAGCAGATCGTCTTTTGGAAGATATTAATAACTTTTCACGCTCTTTTTAGCATGATGACAACAATTACTTCAAGACAGACTCACAAATGTGTACCATTTTCGCTTCGCTAAAATTTTGGCACATATTCATTCGCCACTTAAGCGAACGTTATAGCGCAATATTAGATTTGAATTTGGGAAAATAATAATGAATAAATCAATCATAGTTGGTTCATTGGTGATTGGAGCTTGTGTTGTCGCTAGCCCCTTTATTTATGATTCGGTAAAAAAGGCGCAGCGTGAAGAACAGCGCGAAAAAGTCGCAGTGCAGATAGAAATTACAGATGTCACAGCTCTAGAAAACGCTGCAAACCTTTACAAAGAATCAAAAGGTAAATGCCCAAGTAAAGCTTCTGAGATGGTAGGAGTGACCATAAAAAGAGAGCCTAAAGATCGTTTAGGTTTGGAATACGAAACGGCTGGAGACTGTCAGTTTAAGTCTTTCAAAGGAATAACTTCGAGTAGTATTTAGTTTAAAGTTGGGTCGCTATAACACATTTGAGCCTCCCTTTCTTCGTGCATAATAGCAGCAGTATCTTTTGGCTGCATAAGCAGCCAATGCTCTGAATCCGCCTGCTTCACTTTCCCAAACTCAAGTTATCCGAAGTTAGCAGTCTCGATCACAACCCTTAAATTGAAAATGTCCACAAGTAAGTTCCAATGTAGTGGGAACAAGTTAGAGGCTATTCGTTCAGTAACGTGAATCTAAAACTATAGCCTTTTCAGCTACAGGTTTACCATTTATTTTGCTACCTGATTGAAGTGAAAGCATTTTATTGGTGTTGTGGTATATTGAGTGGGTATTGATTTGATAGCACCAATTACGCATTGCATTCTGTTGAGTATTGCTGTAGATTTTTCGACAAGAGGCGAGAGTTTAACTTTCTGCTGTTAATCTGCGGCGGTCATAAGCATGTTTCTTTTTACCGGTTGTCAGCTAGCCTGATGATGCCGTTACGCTGTACAAGAGAAAACAAAATCGCCTCTTTTTTTAAGGGTTTGTTACGTTGGTAGATATCTCATTAATTTCCCAAATAGCGGCTAAAGCTGCATTCTCATCGAATATTCAAGTTCCTTTACCGAATAATTTAAGAGATTGTTTATGCGTAGATGGATTGGCTCAATATCTGAGCTTTAGAAATTATGATGACTTGAAAACACTTATATACCCCTCTGTTAATCACCTTTACAAAGGCTTTAACATTCCCAAAAAAAATGGCGAGTTTCGATCAATTGATGCGCCAAGGAAAGATCTAAAAAAAATACAAAAATTCCTAGCGAACGAATTCGCTCAAGTATACTCTCCTCGTAATGCGACTCATGGTTTTGTAAAAGATCGAAGTATAGTTACAAATGCGTCGAAGCATGTTGACAAAAAATACGTACTAAACTTAGATCTAAAGGATTTCTTTGGCTCTATTCATTTCGGTCGCGTTCGCAACTTATTCCAATCTCATCCTTTAAACTTACACCACTCAGTGGCCACGGTTTTATCTCACCTTTGTTGTCATAATGGTAAGTTGCCTCAAGGCGCTCCAACATCGCCAATTCTCTCAAATATGATCGCCTATCGTTTAGATAAACAATTGCAAACATTGGCGTCCAAAAATAGATGTACATACACGCGTTATGCTGACGACATTACATTCTCTTTTACTCAAACTCGTGGGCGCTTACCCAAGCCTATTGTTACGTTAACTCGTGACCTACAGCTTACATTAGGTAACGAGCTAAAGGAGCTCATTACTGAGAATGGATTTGCTATCAATTCAAATAAAACCCGAATAGCAGCGAGATGCAACAGGCAAGAAGTCACTGGTGTAATAGTCAACGAACGTATGAATGTATCTAGAAAGTACGTAAAGCAAACACGTTCAATGCTATATGCATGGAAAAAGTTTGGTCTTGAAGGTGCTGAAGAAACCTATTTAAGAAAGTTTCATGGGAAAACTGTATTTGAAAAACACCAACGAAGAATTGATGAAAAGAAAGGGCAGTTTTTTAAGAAAATTGTAAAAGGCAGAATTAACTTTATTAAAATGGTAAGGGGTGCTGAAGATTTAATATATAGAAAAGTAGCCTATGATTTTTCTGTGTTAATAGGTAAACCTAAACCAGATCTTGTGCAAACGCCATTAGATAAAGCGTGTGATTCCATATTTATAGTTGAAAATTCGCTAGATCATAGCCAAGGGACTGCATTTCTTTTGAAGGGGATTGGTATCATCACAAATGAACATGTTGTTCGTGATATTGATGAGAATCTATCAGAGCTTTTGGAGCTATTTAGATATCATGAGCAGGAAACTAAGCGTCCGGTTAAATTTCAAAAGTCATGCAGGTCTAGGGACTTGGCTATTCTAAAACCCACTACAAGTTATAATGGTATCAAGCGCTTAAGTGTAGGTGATGATAGGCAGATAGGTATTGGTTCGGTTGTAACAGTGCTAGGTTTTCCCCAGTATTCTCCCGGCGAAACACCATACATCAATACAGGCAAAATTATTCAATCTAAAGTGCTGTTTGGTGAGCGTGTGTGGTTACTAGATATACCAGTAATCCATGGGAATAGTGGTGGTCCTGTTCTTAATGATCGTCAAGAGGTTATCGGTGTTGCAGCAATAGGCTCACCAACACATGATCAGTCAACAAAACTCCATGGTTTCATACCGATTTCCACGCTGCTAGAGTATGTGAAAGAATCCAAGTAACAGAGCTTAAGGGTTCAAGATACTTTTTCTAATCTCATGGAAACGGTTTAGCTCAGTGGCTATAAATTGTTTTTGTCCAAAGACGTGCTGACGCCGATCTCGGCAAACACGTATTTGCCCCAATACGTGTTTAGAACTGTAACTATCTCGGTTTAATGATCCCTAGTTTGACTCAGTTTATCTAATCCATATAGAGTACAAGTATTGATTGAAAACAATTGGTCGATTAGTGACTAAAATGAATAAATACACGCATCATCATATTGAGCGCTTTTATAAAAAGTTTATAAGTAGATCTTTTGACCAAGATGATGTTGCTATGTTGATTGTATTAGCTAGAGATTACACCCCGCAAAGAAGTATCTTTCGAGAGTTAGGGGACTTTTTAGCGCATCCTGATGCGAAAGACCGCGGTCTAGTGATCAGATCATTTCAAGAGATCATTGATTTTTTTGATGATAATACGGAAGAAACTTTTTCAGGAGCAAAGCTGCCAAATCAAAAAAGTAGCGGGATTGGTGCTCTAGACGAAGTAAAAATTAGCTTATGTACTATCTTTTCACTTGCTGGGGTTGATCATGAGATCGAGTCTAAAAACGAATTACGCTTCCGCGATTTTGTGTTCTGTCTGATATTTTTACTAGGGAACTTTCGTTTGAAAATGAATGATCAACTAGTCAAAATTAAAGTTAAGTACGGCAACGCACTTTCTCTTTCCATTTCATATGAAAGTGCAAAATATGAAAGGCATTACTTGTCATTTAACTTAATGCTGTTATGTGGTGTTTGGCCTCGATGTATTCCCACTGATTACAAAAAAGATCTAAGTGGCTATATAGCTAGGAGGTTCTCCAATGGCTGCCTAGGAGCGATTCCATACGAACTAGATGTGCCTTGTTTCGATATGAACATGCAATCATTTGAAAGAGGTGTGATTTGGCCTCTAAATGATTACAATTTTTAGTGGAGTATATGATGGGTAAGCAACAAGCAAGAGGATTGTGACTCTATCCGTGTAGCCACATAACCCCTCTAACCATCCTACTTAATAATCTTACTAACCCATAGGGAGTTGGGATGAAATAGCAGCGATTACACCAGCTATCGTAGTTCCTCGAACAATCAGCACTTTGACTAGGTCAAGAACTGAGTTAATTACACTTTGGTCTATTTGTAGTTCTACTTGAAATCGCATACAGGTGTTACCTCTCTTTTTGGATTGAAAATTACTAATTAATTACGACTTACGTCATCATATTTGGCTGCCTTAGCTGCCTAAAATGAGTTGGTCAATCGAGTTTCAAATACGATAGAAGTCAATCTGTTTCGAGATATCGTTCCCTACCTTAGGTATCGTTATTTGTGGTTTGCAATGCAGTCGGATTACCCGACAAGGAATTTCGCTACCTTCACAAACCTAATTTTCATAATCTTTCCAGCAATCGTGGCTATATCCTTCCATTGCTATCCCTATCTGGCAGGGTATATGTCACTGTTAAAATTTAACCAGTTTGGGCGATAAAGAGTAATTGTGTCTCGTATCTCAGTAGAAAGAAAAGAAGCTATATTGAAGAAGCTATTACCTCCCTATTCAATGTCAGTTAAAGAAGTGTCGGAAGAGGAAGGAATTAGCACTGCGACCCTGTATCATTGGCGCCAGCAACTCAGACGTTCAGGAGCCGCCGTGCCAAATAGCAACACTTCATCAGAGCAGTGGTCAGCTCAAACTAAACTTGCCATTGTCGCTGAAACCTACTCAATGACAGAAAGTGAACTCAGCCAATATTGTCGTGAAAAAGGTCTTTTTCCAGAGCAAATCCAAAGCTGGCGCAGCGAATGTATGCAAGGGTTTAAGTCGAGTAAAGAGCAGGAAGCTGAAGCAAAGAAGCAGGCTAAAGCTGACAAACTTGAAATCAAAGATTTGAAGAAAGATTTACGACTCAAAGAAAAAGCACTCGCTGAAACGGCCGCTCTCTTGGTACTAAGAAAAAAGCTGAGAGCCTTTTACGGGGAAGAGCCAGAGGACGACTAACCTCAACCGATGAAAGGCAGACCATAGTGACTCTTATCCTTGAAGCGAAGCAATGCGGGTGTCGTTTAGAGCCAGCTTGCCATGAAGTTCAAATCGACTTGAGAACGTATCGTCGCTGGTATCAGCAAGGTGAAGTTCAAGCTGACAAAAGGCCAATATGCCTCAGACCTGAGCCTGCTAACAAGCTGTCGCAGGAAGAGCGTGATGCGATAATCGAGGTGTGTAACCGCTCTGAGTTTGCAAGCTTGCCTCCAACTCAAATCGTCCCGACACTGCTTGATAGAGGTGAGTATATCGCCTCTGAGTCGAGCTACTACCGAGTGTTGAGTACGCAGGGGCAACTTCACAAACGAGGTCGTCAGCGGAGCAGACAGAAGCAAGCGAAGCCAACCAGTTACACAGCGACGGACTCGAACCAAGTCTATACGTGGGATATCACTTACTTACCTTCAAAAGTTCGAGGCCAACATTATTACCTGTATTTCATTGAGGACATCTACAGTCGAAAAATTGTTGGTTATGAAGTGTATGAGCATGAATGCGGTGAGCTGGCGTCACAACTTCTGCAACGAACGTTGATGCGAGAGCAGTGCTTCAATCAAGCTCTGGTTCTTCACTCCGATAATGGTGCGCCGATGAAGTCGTTGACGTTCAAAGCCAAAATGGAAGAGTTAGGTATTACTTCATCGTATAGTCGCCCAAGAGTCAGTGATGATAACCCGTATGTTGAGTCATTGTTCCGCACGGTAAAGTACATGCCAAGCTGGCCAACGAAGGGCTTTGAAACAATCGATAGTAGCCAAAGTTGGGTTGAAGCCTTCGTACGCTGGTACAACACCGAGCACAAGCACAGTCAGCTAAATTACGTCACGCCTTCAGAGCGTCACAATGGAAAAGATAAAGAGATCTTGAAGCGTCGTGTAGAGGTATTGCTCGCTGCAAAACAGCGAAAGCCTGAGCGGTGGTCTGGTGATATCAGGAACTGTGCGCCTGTTGGTGACGTTCACCTAAATCCAGAAAGAGAAGCTGCTTAATAAGTAAGCAAATGATGACAACTACCTTGAAAAACACCGCTATCAAGCGTTTATATTCTATCATACGAATAAGGATGTTCAAGACACATCAGAAAATTTGATGTTTAGAAACAAGAACTAAGCTTTCTTCCTGAGCGTGTCTCGTGAACCGTGCTGACATATCTTTGACGCATAGTTACTTAGAGTTAGGATTCATTCCGCTTCCTTTCGATTCATCCGATTGGTGTACCTGCAATGTTCAGGCTTTAGAGTCGCAGAATTTGAATGCTTCATCTGCTATCGAAAGACACTCTGAACACTCTGTGTAAGTTGGCTTATAGCCGTCATGAACGACGTCGTTTCTTATGTTCTTGAATCTAAGTAACTGATTCACCAAGCCATCAACTTCCTTATTAAACAAGTTCGGCAAAGCTTCTAATATCACGTCATGAATGCGTCCATACTTTTTGATTTTGTAACCTTTAGCCCTGTAGACGTGTAGTAAATCGTACAAAGCTAACTCAAGCGCAATGAAAGACTCCAATACAGCAGCGCTGTAATTCTCTTGTTCATTCGCCATTTCATAAGCCCGCATCAGAGTTACACGCCAGCTAGGAAAGTCACCAGTCGTAAGGTAATGGGCAATGTGACCAGTGCTTTTTTCACGATTGAAGTTAGGCAACTCATTATCTGCTAGGTTCGGAGGCTGTAAAGAAGTGAAGCGTCGTGCATCAGGCTCCCAATCATCGAACAGTTCGCGGATTCGTTGATCAGTGTCTTTGGTTAAGTGTTGTTCGTTGTACTGCTTAAATCCAGTAACAATATATGGCTTAAAGCCTGCCATAAAGCCCACTTCTTTAATTGATGTGTCTAGCGTGGCGTAGCGGTATACCCTGATAAAGTGATTCAGTGCGTTCAAAGCTTTACGTTCTAAAGCATTGGAAAGACCATCGGCTTCAACAGCAATACGAACAAGCGTTGTGATACTGGAGTGACTGAACTGTGTGTGTCCTTTACCGTCAGTATCCATCAACAAACTAACGTCAATTGAACCATCAGCCCGATTAACAGCGTTGCAAATCTGGTTGACTCCGGTCTGTCGTGATGCTTCAAAGTCGTACTTGAAGCCCTTCGAGTTATCATGAGCAACTGTGATTATCCTGTCTATCACAGATAAGGTGTTGACGGAGTTCATAGGCTTACCAATCCCTACAACGAACCGATCTCCTTCAAAACGGAAAGGGGCTTCACCGGGCATAACCCGAATATTGCCCGGATAAAAAAACTGAAATAGTGCACAACCTCTCAATTAAGACTCCTATGTTTCAATTATCATGTATTGAGTGCAAACTTTGAATTACTTTCCATCATATATCGTGGCAAAACAACAAATACTATTTTTGTTAGACACGCCGTTAGGCGACTTTTCCATACCTGTAATAATTCATGACTTTCTAAATTAGCAAAACCACTGGCAAGGTTTTGTCCAGAAACGTTTTTAAAATTGATCAAACTCTATTGTCCTCCGACAACAATGGCTAGATATAGAGCGAGCATAGGGTCAGATAGAGTTTAAAAGTAGGTAGTGGTTAGGGGGGAGTTGGTGATCTTAATTACACATCCCTGTGTAACGTATTTTGAATGTCAGCTGGCTTTAAAGAGCTTCATAAATTGACTAAAGCGTGGAATCAGGTTTTGCACAGTCGGCGCATCGGGAATCTCATTTACAAAAATCATAAAGCGCTGTGCTTTACTTTTATCACCTTGAGCAGTCCCTGCTAGTATTGCTTGAGCTAAAATTACATGCTCAGCGGTAACGTCCTTATTCGAAAATTCGTGAATCAACATAGAAAATCCTAA